>NZ_JBFIII010000112.1 GCF_041601295.1 Immundisolibacter sp. | reverse complement strand
GAGGCGCTCAAATTGCTGGCCAGTGAGGCCGGCAAGGGGAGCGCTTGCCTGTATCTGCTCCGCGACCGTCTGGCAGCGGCCCTGCCCACGGCCGGCGCCGCGGCCTAGCCAGCCGCCATGCAGGTGACCTTGCGCCACGCGAACCAGCCGGAGGTGAGCTTTGCCTGTGAGGCGGCCGAAACAGTGGTCACCGCCGCCCGCCGGGCCGCAATCACCATCCATGTCGCCTGCGAGCAAGGCGGCTGCGGCGCCTGTCGGGCGCGCATTGTTGCAGGCACGGTGCACTATCCCCTGCCCGCCTCGGCCCGTTGGCTCGACGAAGCCTCCGGCAGCGATTGCTACGCGCTGCTGTGCCGCGCCGTGCCGACCAGCGCGCTGGTGATAGAAACCGCCCACCCGTGGCGCCATGTCGAGAACTCACCGCTATCACGGCTTATAGGTAGATAATCGAGAGCGAACACGCCAGGGACGGACCGCGCTAGACCCAGAGTAATCCCCACCGGAGGAGCCAGATATGGCCATCAGCCGATTCTCTTACGCCAGCATGAACGTCATGGACGTCGAGGCCGCCGCGCAGCACTACGTGCACGTCGTGGGCCTGCGAGAAACCGATCGTGACACGGATGGTCGCGTTTACCTGCAAGCGGCTGACACCCAGGACCATCACTGCGTAATCCTGAATCCGGCCAAGACTGCCGGTGTTGATCACCTGGGCTTCAAAGTCAGCGACCGGGCGGACCTGGACGAAGCCGCTGCCGCGGTGACCGCTTACGGTCTACCGGTGACGCGGATACCTGCCGGAGCGGTCAAGGGCCAGGGCGAGGGCGTGCGTTTTCCATTGCCTTCCGGCCAACAGATGCTGCTCTATTTCCATGCCGACAAGGTGGGCTACCTCACCGGCATGGAGAACCCCAGTCCGGTGTCCGCGCACAGCACCCCGGGTGGTCGTGTTACACATCTCGACCACACGCTGATCTCGGCGCAAAACCCGCAAGATGACGTGAAGTTCCTAACCGAAGTACTTGATTTTTCTCTTACGGAGAAAGTCATCGATCCGGCCGGCAATACCCTCGCCGCCTTCCTTACCTGCAGCCACACCATGCACGACCTGGCGATCGGCCCGGGTCCGGACGGTACGTTTCACCATATGGCGTTCGGCATGGACAGCCGCACCGAGGTCATCCACGGCGTGGACCTGCTGAAGGAAAAAGCCGTCCCAGCCCTCGAATACGGCATTACCCGCCATGGCATTGCGGGCGTCACCACCATTTACTTTCACGACCCGTCCGGCAATCGCAACGAGTTCTACAACGGTGCCTATCTGGCCCCTGGCGCCCCTGGCTGGGTGCCACCCATCGTCTGGCAGGCGGAACACTTTCCCCGTGGCGCTTTCTATTACGAGAACGCCGTACCGGAGGCGTTTTTCGCCGAAGTCACCTGACCCGGCGGACCGGCGACAAGACACAACAACAGTGGCCCGCCGCGGCGGGCGAAGGAGACTCGGAGAACCCCGGCATGGCCCTGAAACACGGCGGCATTATCCGCATTGCCTATGTGCGTCTGGCACTGAACGACTCGCGCCTGCGCCAGGCGCAGTTTTTTTATTGTGAATCCCTGGGACTGGTCGAAACCTCACGCCAACCGGATCGGCTCTACCTACGCTGCTGGCACGAGGCCTTCCCCTACAGTCTGGTGCTGGATGAAGCACCCGAGAACCGGCTGGTCGAGATCGGCTTTCAGGTCCGCGATACTGGCGACCTCGCCCTGCTGACGTCCAAGGTCGAGCAAGCCGGCGTGGCCATCACGCGCGAGCCGGCAGGTGTTTTGTCCGGCATGGGCGAGTCGGTCACCTTCGCCATCCCCGGTGGCCCCACGCTGCGCCTGTTCGCCGAACTGTCACAGACCGGCTACATGACCGGCTTCGACTCACCCGACTGGGTGACGCCGCGGGCGCTGCGCGGGACCCCGGCGCCATTTTTCCTGAACCACGCCGGCATCACGGTGGCAGATCCGAAGGCCGCGGTGGATTTCCTGACCCAGGCGTTGGGCTTCGTGATTTCCGAGCGTATCGACAGCAACGACGGAAAGAAATTGCTCTCGGCACTGGTATTTCGTATGCAGAAAGAGGCTGGCGGCCAGGAGCTGGCCATCTTCCCCGGCCCGGCCGGGCGCCTGCACCACATCGCCTTTACCAAGGAAGACCCGAACGACATCCTGATCGACGGCCAATACTTGCGCGAGGCGGGCGTCAATATCGACATCTACGGCCCAACCCGCCAGTCCTACGGCAAGACCTTCTCGCTGCACTTCCACGACCCGTTTGGCGTGCGCCTGGAACTGTGCTCCGGCGGGCGCATTACCGAAGTACATCCGGAATTCGAGGCCGTGCGCTGGACCGAATCGCAACTGGGCAAGGCGTTGTCCTACTTCGACCGGGATCTGCAAGCGGCATTCCTGGAGCCTTCGTTATAGGGCACCGACCAATACCGGTCGGTCTTCGGCCCTTGGGGAAGCGCTGAGTAAATCGGCAGTTTCCTAGATCACGAGCGCGCCGCGCTCCAGTAGCAGGGCGCGCAGCACCGAACGATGGCAGCGGGCCTCGTGTTCGCAGTAACAGCCCACCGAGAAGTCCGCGTGCCGCGATAGGGTGGCCAGTAGCTCCAGCGTGCGACTGTTTTGTGGACTGGCCATTTCAGTACGGTAGCGCTTGACGAAGCTTGCCCACTGCACATCGGTAGCGGCCTGTAGCCCAAGGCGCACGGTATCGGCGCTCGGTGCCAGATCGGGGTACCAGACGTCGTACCAGTCCTGTGCCGCAAACTGGCTTTTCGGAACGCCTCTTGGTGGCCGGCGCACAGTCCCTATACGCGTCCCCTCGCCGGCTAGCCGTGGACTGCCCAGCCTTACGATGCGAACGGCCACAAACCCTTGTTCTCCTTACCCCGCGCCGTTGCCAGCTAGGTACGTTTGTCAGCGCTGCAAGCCCCAATGGGCAAAGTTCGCCAACACTTTGTCCTTGATCGCTTCCGGATACGTGTTTTTGAACGCTAAACGGTGCGGGCGCTGTTCCGGTTTCCAGTCGATTGGCCAGGTGCAGTCCAACAGCAGATTGCCGCCACCGACTCCGCCTCCAACCTCACGCTGGGGATGATTCGCCAGATAAGGCGATAAAGGGCTGTTGTAGTAACCCGCATGAATGTGAATGTCACGGACCGGGTTGCACTTGGTGCACATGGCATGGAATACCTCGCCAAGATTCCAAGGATCGACGTCCTCGTCCACCACGATCACAAGGGGAAAATAGCGGCCATTGCGATCGGTCCAGACCACGCTGGAGATCAGTTGTGGAATGCCGGCATATGGCGTCTTGGTCGAGACAACCACGCTCTGCATGCCAGAGCACTCGGGCACCGCCACATCCACGATCGGCACACCTTTGACCTGAAGCGCTTCCTTTACGCTACCGGCTACCTCCACCACCCACATGATGCCGTCGTCCACCGGCACTCCCAGGCAGGTCGCCGGCAGGATCGGTTCATTACGCCAGGTCAACGCCGATAGTCGGAACACGGGCCGCGAAACAGAACCGGTGACCACGTAGCCGGTGACCTCGCCGAACGGCCCTTCGATCTTGTTATCGCCCGGACTGACGGTCCCTTCCAGCACGATCTCGGCATTCGCGGGCACATTCAAATCAACTGTTTTGCATTTGACCAGCTGCACCGCCTCGCCGCGAATGCCGCCCACCACGTCCACCTCCGAAACGCCGAGCGGCACGCCCGACGAGGCGATGATGTTGTGCATCGGATCGCCGCCAAAAAACATGGCGTATTCCATCGCCGGCTTACCAGCGTGATATTTCTTCAGAATGTGTCCGCCTTGCGAAAACGGCGTCAAAAACAGTCCTGTGCTGCGCTTGTCGTGCACCATGCCGCGGTAGGTGCCCCAGTTGACCCAATCCGAGTCAGGGTCCTTGCATACGCCGATATTCAAGGTGCCGATGTAGGGCCCACCGTCCTGCGGATGTAGCTTGGCGATCGGCAGGACAGACAGGTCGACCTCCTCGCCCCGCAGGATGTTCTGCTGGCAGACACCGTCCGGCACCACCACGGGCTTGATGCGTTCGCCCCGCAGGGCATTGGCAAATGATTCCACCACCGTTGAATAGGGCGTGTCAGGCGGCAGCCCGAAGGCCATCGCAATGCGCTCCTTGGTGGCGAACGGACCGCCGAGCAGCGTCGCACCCGGCATGGCCCCAGTGGGATTGGTGAACCACTGGGCCGGAGACTTACGCTCGTTCGCCAGGCGCATGATGGCCCCGGCCTCAGTCAGCGGGTCGATTGCATCGGCAATGCGCACCAGATGACCGGTACGTTCGAGCTCGCTCAACCAGACACGAAAGTCCATCAGTGCCTCGTATCAAAGATGATGCGCGCAGACCGGTTTGTCCGGGGCTGGCTTGCTTGACCACCCCAGGGACGCACAGGCGTCCCTGGGGTGCAACGTTTTATTACTTGGGTTCTAGGCCCCAACGGGCGAAATTTGCCAACACCTTCTCCTTCACTGCGTCCGGATAGGTGTTCTTGAACGCCAGGCGATGCGGCCGCTGCTCGGCCGTCCACTCGATGGGCCAGGTGCAGTCGAACAACACATTGCCACCACCGGCACCCAGCTCGCGCAGCGGATGGCCGGCGATGTACGGCGTCAACGGGCTGTTGATGTAGCCGGGGTGAATGTGGATATCGCGAACCGGGTTGCACTTGGTACACATGGCGTGGAACACCTCGCCCAGGTTCCAGGGGTCGACGTCCTCGTCCACCACGATCACGTACGGGAAGTAGCTGGCGTTGCGATCAGTCCAGCTGACGCTGGAAATCAGCTGCGGAATACCGGCATACGGAGTCTTGGTGGACACTACCACCGCGTGACAGCCACTGAACTCCGGGACCGCCACATCCACGATCGGCACGCCCTTGGCGCGCAGCGCTTCCTTGACGCTGGCCGCTACTTCCAGCACCCACATGACGGCATCGTCCACCGGCACGCCAAGGCAGGTGGCCGGCAGGATGGGGTTGCTGCGGTAGGTGAGCGCCGTCAGGCGGAACACCGGCCGGGCATTGGTGCCCGACACCACGTAACCGGGGTATTCGCCGAACGGCCCTTCTTCTTTTTCATCGTCGGGACTGACCGTGCCTTCGAGCACGATTTCGGCATTCGCCGGCACGTACAAATCCACCGTCTTGCACTTCACCAGCTGCACCGGCTCGCCGCGGATGCCACCGACCACGTCCACTTCCGACACGCCGGGCGGCACACTGGATGAGGCTACGATGTTGTGCATGGGGTCGCCGCCAAAGAACATGGCGTATTCCATCACCTTGTCTGCGGCGCGGTATTTCTTGAGGATTTGCCCGCCCTGGTTCAGCGGCCCCAACCACAGGCCGGTGCTCTTTTTGTCGTGCTTCATGCCCCGGTAGGTGCCCCAGTTCACCCAGTCGGTGTCGAAGTCCTTGCACACGCCGATGTTCAGCGTACCGATGTACGGCCCGCCATCCTGCGGGTGCAGCCTGGCGACCGGCAGCAGGTCCAGATCCACGTCGTCGCCCAGCAGCACGTTCTCCTGGCAGCTGCCGGTCGGCACGATCACCGGCTTGATGCGCTTGCCGTGCAGGGCATCGGCAAACACGTCGGTCAGCACCGAATACGGGGTGTCCGCCGGCAGGCCAAAGGCGATGGCGATACGTTCCTTGGTGGCAAACGGGCCGCCCAGCAGGCTGGACCCGGGCATGGCGCCCTTCAGATTGGTGAACAGCTGCGCGGGTGCCTGGCGCTCGTTGGCCAGGCGCATGATCGCACCAGCTTCAGTTAGTGGGTCGATCTGTTCGTCAATGCGCACGGCGTGGCCGGTGCGTTCAAGCTCGTGTATCCAGGCGCGGAAGTCCATCAGTCCGGTATGGGTCGGGGTCTGGGTTCTCTGGTCCATGTCTTTGTCTCCTTCCTAATAGTGATGCAAAGCTTCTCGCTCCCTGCGCGAATGGGAAAGCAGCGCATCGTGCACGGCCGGCCGCCAGCGTCACGGTCGGGCTGTGCGTGGCAGCTCCCGGGTTCCCGACCGAGTGTTTGTTATAGACCTGACTCGGACACCGCGCAATGGCATCACCCAGGCTGCTACATTACGCGGGCGGCTACCCCTCGCCGAAGGGTCAAGGTCCGCGGCGCGCAGCAAAAGCACCGCGCGTCCTCACTCATCAAGAAATAATCCAAGCCATCGAGAGGAGCGCCATGAGCACATACCAGACTGTATTGCTGGACATCAAGGACACCGCCGCGTACGTCACGTTCAACCGGCCCGAGAAGCGAAACTGCATGAGCCCTACCCTGCATGCTGAGATGTGCAAGGTGCTCGACGAAATCGCCGCCGCACGCTGCAAAGTGATTGTCATCACCGGCGCGGGCGATGCATTTTGTGCCGGAATGGACCTGGAGCAATGCTTCCTTGAGCCATTCGACAAGCCGGAACTGATGGCGCAGATCAACCACGATGCCTTCGGCTGGTTCACGCGCCTGAAAAACAACTCGGCGGTCACCATCGGCAAGGTCAACGGCTGGTGCTTCGGAGGCGGCATGGCGCTGGCCGGTATCCTGGATATCGTGATCGCGGCGGAGGAGTCGACCTGGGGCCTGTCCGAGATCAACTTCGGCATCTTTCCCGGCGGTGGCACCACATGGGCTTACGCCAACAACATCCCGTCCCGCAAAAAAGCCCTCTACTACGCTCTGACCGGCGAGACGTTCACCGGCAAGCAGGCGCTGGAAATGGGCTACGCCACCAACGCTGTACCCCGGGCCGGGCTGGATGCCGAAGCCGAACGCGTGGTGAAAATGCTGACCCGCCTGGGCCGCGTCGTGCTCGGCAAGACCAAGGAGGTCTACGAGAAAGTCAAAGGAATGGACTTCGAGGCGGCCATCGACTACGAAATGGCCAAGATGTGGGAACTGTCCCGTGAGACCAACGACGACTGGGTCCGCACGGCGCTGGTCTCGTTCAAGAAGCGCGAGTTCAAGCCCGGCCTGCAATCCTACGAGCTGACCAAGGACGTTTGAGACCGCCTGACAACCGAAACGGGCCAGGGATGGCCCCTTGCCTTGACGATCCACGCGCCCTGTTCCATCAATCACTCGGTTGTCCGCACAAACCCGGCCCAGTTCCATGACGCGACCCAGCCTCAGCCCCTTCACCTGGGGCCACGCCAACCAGGGCGGCCAGCACGACTGGCCGTTTCTGATGGCGCTCGAGCAGGGCTTCTTTGCCGACGAAGGCATCGACTTGAGCATCCGCGTGGTGGCGGGCGGTGATGCGCTGGCCAAGGCCATGGGTCGCGGCGAGATTGACCTTGGCCGCATGGGCACCCCGCCGTTCCTGCAGGCAGTCGGCAACGGCAGCTTTCCGGACGGACGCATCGTCGCCAGCAGCGTCATCGGCAACCTGGATCACTTCCTGCTGGTGGTGCGGCCGGAGATCACGGACCTTGCCCAGCTGCGCGGCTGCACCGTCGGCGTGCTGTCCAGAGGCAGTTGCGATGGCCACCTGATGCGCATGCTGCTAACCCGTGCCGGACTCGATCCGGATCGGGACGTGCGCTACCACGAGCTGTGGAGCCGGTACGAAACCGTCGATGGCATGGCAAGCGGTGGGCTGTCCGCCCAGCTCATGGTGGAACCCCTGGTAGCGCAGGGGGAAGCGGCGGGTGTCCTGCGCGTGGTGGATGCGGCGAGCATCGCCGAGCCGCATTTCCAGTGGGGACTGTTAGTGGCGCGGGCAGCGTTTGTAGAGCAACAACCCGACCTGCTGCGCCGCTTGCTGCGCGCATATCTGCGCGGTGTACGTCACTGTCAGGCGCATCCGGAAGCCCTGCGCGCCCTGCTTCTGAAGCAAGCCCCTGCTTACGACCCGGCAGTCCTGGACCTGGCCTTTACCCGTACCCTGCCTGTCTGGAATACGGACGGGGCCATTGACCTGGCCGGACTGCGGCGGGCT
>NZ_JBFIII010000111.1 GCF_041601295.1 Immundisolibacter sp. | reverse complement strand
CCGGCATGGAAGGCAGCCTCGCAGCCGGGCTGGCGCTGGAGAAGTTCGCCCAGGCTGGGCTGTGCGAAACCGCGGACAAGAAAGAGGGCCTGGCGGCCTTCCTGGAAAAACGTCCGCCGAACTGGACCGGGCGCTGACGGCCTGAGCAGTCCGGAACGGACTGATTCAGGCCTTAATCACGCAGTCGCCTTGGCAATGCCCCCGCCGGCGCGGTCGGTGCTGCGCAGCATCTGCACCTCGGGTGGTCGCTTGGGCCAGTCGGGCATCATCAGCCACATGCGCAGCAGGTGGCGTTTGCGTTCCGGCTGTGGCCAGTCCTGGTAATCGGCCCGTGCATGCAGGATTACGCGGTTGTTGACGAATTGCACGGTGGCCGGATCGATGACCATGTCGATTTTCATGTCCGGCCGCTCGGCCACCGCCTGCAGGTAGGCAATCGCCTCCTGCTCCATGGCCGGCATCCGGTCGCGCGGTTCGCCCTTGGGGCCGCGGATGGCGGCCGGCAGGAAAAAGCAGTCCGGCTCGCCGTCCACGAAATTGAATACCGGGATGCGGTGTTCGGTAATCGGTGGCTGGTCGCTCTTGATGACCGTCTCGCTGCCGTAGTGAAAGCCCCGGTACAGTGCTGGCAGCAGGTCAGGCCGTTCGGCAAGAATGGCGTTATGCACCGCAAAAGAGCTCATCAACGGCGTCGCGCCGCCGTGTCTGGCCGGCGTCAGGCACATCAGGCCGGTGACGTCCACCGGGTCCATGTGTACCTCAATCGGCCCGCCGATGCCGTAGTAGCGGCCAATCTCGCCGCGATCCTGGACATGGCCCAGGCGGTCGCCGCGCTGGCTTTGCGACACGACAATCCCTAAGTGCGAGCCCAGGCCCCACAGGATGATGCCCAGTTCGTCGTCGCTGTAACGCGCCCGGTCGATGCCCTGCAGGCGTACGAAGCCACGACCCCGGTGCAGGATCTCGGCCATCGTGCCCAGATCGTCGGCCAGCGCCGGCAGGTCGAACTGTGCCGGCGTGACGTCCTCCAGGTTCAGGCCTGCATCGCGTACCCTGTGCACGGCACGGTCGATGTCGGCCAGCGCGTCGCCGGACAGCTGGTAGACCCAGTGCCGGGCGTCGCGATAGTCGGTGCCGCACCACACGCAAGGACCGGTGACGGGATGTGGATCTTTCAGGCTCATGACGTCTCCCCCTTGTTCAGTACCGCCCAGACCGTGATGATATGCCCCTGAACGACCGACCGGCCAGCGTTCGCGCCCCCAATACGGAGAGACCCAATGAAGCCCATGCCCGGAATGCTTACCCCCGAAACCCTGCCGTCCGGCACGCTCGACCCGCACAAATTCGCCAAGTATTCGGCGGAAAAGGCAAACGTGGTGCCGGTCTACGCCGACAGCCAGGATCTGGGTATCGTGTCCTGGAACCTGATGCCAGGCCAGGCCAACGAGTCCCACTCGCACCCCTTTTCCGCGCATTGCTTCGTGATCGTCGAAGGCGAGGGTCTTTACCTGAAGGGCGAGCCCGGTTCAGCAAACTACGCCGAGTACCCGATCAAGGCCGGCGAGACGGTGGTCATCCCGCGTGAGCAGGTACACGGCATCCGCAACACCGGCAAGACGCCGCTTTCCTATTTCGGCATCACCACCACGGCCGGTGGCGAGTACGCGCGGGTGGTTGACGGAGTCGTCCACAAATACTGAGGACCAGCGCATGAGCCAGCATATCGGTGTCATCGGCCTGGGCAGTCTGGGCGCGAATATGGCGCGCCTTCTGGCGGCCGACGGCTACGCCGTACACGCTTATGATCTGGACGCCGAGCGCACTGCCGCCGCAGCCCTGGCGCCCGGGGTAACGGCGCACGGTTCCGCGCGGGCCGTCGCGGCGGCAAGCACCCTGGTATTGCTGTCGCTGCCACAGTCCGAGGCGGTACGGGCGGCGTGTCTGGGCGCGGAGGGCATTGTCGAGGGTGCGGCCCGTGGCCTGCTGGTGGTCGATACCACCTCCGGCTATCCCGAGCACAGCAAGGACATTGCGGCACAACTGGCCGTCGCAGGCGTGCGCTACATCGACGCTGCCATTACGGGCGAGGAGGGCGGCGCCAAAGCACTGCCCAAGCGCGCCCTCACCTTCTGCGTCGGTGGTAGCGAGGCGGACGTGGCCGAGGCGACGCCGGTGCTGGAGCGCATGGCACGCTATATCTATCACGTGGGCCCGCTGGGCTCGGGGCAGATCGTGAAGATGGTCAACAACATGGTCGGCTCGGCGGCCGGCGTAGCGGCTATCGAGGGCTTGCTGATTGCCGCCAAGCATGGCATTGACGTGAAGGTGGCCGCCCAGGTGCTGGACAAGGGCACCGGCATGAATTTTTTCTGCAAGCACCCGGACTTTGCCCTGGCGCGTGACGTCGTCGGTGGATTCCAGCTGGGTCTGATGACCAAAGACCTGCGCCATATGTCAGAGTTTGCCCGCCAGTCGGACGTGCCGGCGCTGGTCACCGACCATATTTTTCATCTGTTCGAGCTGTTCGTGCGCGAGAAAGGCTACGCTGCGGACATCCTGCGCCAGGTAGATGTAATGGAGAAATGGGCCGGCGTGCAGCTGGATGGCACGCGGCTGGACGCTGTCGATCACAAGGCCTGAATTAAGTCCAGCCTGGACCTCTCGGGCCACGAATCCGAAACATGTGATTTTCGGGTTCCTTCGACTCAAGGACTTATGGAGGCCTTGAATCGGCGGCACATCCCGGTGCCGCGCCGCGCAACTTTTTAGTCAAGGAGTATCGAACCATGCTGAGTGTGAGCGACATCAAAGGCCTTTACGCCATCACGCCGACGCCGTCCAAACCCGGCGCCGAGCGCTGGGACGCCGTCGATACGGTGGATCTGGACGAGCTGGCCCGGCTGACCGAGGCCCTGGTACAGACCGGTATCAATGGCATGGTGGCCATGGGCACCACCGGCGAGTGCGCCACGCTGACGCCCGGCGAGTGGGAGCAGGCCGCGGCCTGCGTGATCGAGACCGTTCGCAAGCGCGTGCCGTTGTTCATCGGGACAACTGCGCTGGGCACGCACGAGATCGTGCGCCGCAACCGCTTCATCCAGGACCTGGGTGCCGATGGCACCATGCTGGGCTTGCCCATGTGGCAGCCGTGCACGCTGGACATGGCGGTGCAGTTCTATGCCGATATGTCCGAGGCGTTCCCGCAGCTGGCGGTCATGGCCTATGACAATCCAGGCGCCTTCCGCTTTGCCTTTCCGCCGCCGTTCTGGGCCCAGGTCGCGCGTCGCACGCCAACCCTGATCTGCAGCAAGCATGGCCCCGACCCGATGATCAGCGCCCTGATCGGCATGACCCAGGGCAAGATCCGCTTTCTGCCGCATGTCGCTGGCGCCTACGCCATGGCGCGTATCGAGCCCGAACAGAACATCGCTTTCTGGGCTACCGAAGCCAGCATGGGGCCGGAGCCGGCACTGGCCTTGCGTGACGCCATTGCGGCCGGTGACTGGGCCCGCGCCAAGGCCATTGACACCGACATCGGCTACACCATGCAGACATTTTTCCCGCCCGGTGGCATGGCCGAGTTTGCGTCCTACAACATACAGCTTGAGAAGATCCGTTTCGACGAAGCGGGTTATTGCAAGGCCGGGCCGATCCGGCCACCGTATCAGGTGGTGCCGGACTATATCGACCAGGGTGCCCGCGAATGTGCTCGGCGCTGGAAGGCACTGCGCACCAAGTACGCCTGAGTCCGCGGCACATTGAATAGCGGGGAACAGCGCTGCGGTTGTTCCCCTTTTTTTATCCCTTTTTTTATCCCTTGAATCTGGTCAGGTCGTGGAACTGAATATCATCGGCGCCGGTTTCGGGCGCACCGGCACCCTGTCGCTGAAACTTGCGCTGGAGCAACTCGGGTTTGGCCCCTGCTATCACATGCACGAGGTGTTCGCCCGTCCCGGGCATGCGCAGCTGTGGCGCCAGGCGCAGAAGGCGGGGGACGCGGACTGGAATTCGCTGCTGGCGGGTTATCGCGCGGCGGTCGACTGGCCGCCGGCGTTCTTCTGGCGGCAGCTGGCTGCACATTACCCGCGGGCCAGGGTCATCCTCACGGTGCGGGACGCCGACGCCTGGTACGACAGTATCAGCACCACCATCTTCCCGGCCCAGCGCCTGCCGCTGCCGCCCGAGAACGCGCCACTGTTCCACTCGCTGGTTATGCCACGGGAGATGGTCCGGGTGGGCACTTTCGGCGACCAACTCGATCGGGCGCATGTCATCGACGTATACGAAAAGCACAACGCCGAGGTGAAAGCGGCACTGCCCGCGAGCCGCCTGCTGGTGTACGACGTCAAGGATGGCTGGGCGCCGCTGTGTGAGTTCCTGGAGCTGCCGATCCCCTCAGGGGCATTCCCGCGCAGCAATACCACGCAGGAATTTCTTGATCGCGTGCAGGCCCGGACTCCATAGGCGCCCGAAAATCCGGTTGAAAGTAGGGTCGAAACGCCAGCGGTGTCAGGTGCAGGCAGGCCCGGGCCGGACCACCAACACCGCTTGAGTACCGGGGTCACAGGCGCCGGCACGACGGTCACGCTGCAGGCGCTGGCCGAGGGCTTCTCGAACATCGGCATGCTCGGCTCGCGCCTCAAGGCCGCCGCCACTGAATCGCACCTGAATGTCCGACCAGCGGGCCGTCAGGCTCCCGGTGAGGGTGCATCCGGCAGCGGCGGCAACGGGCAGTCCAGTATTGCGCCAATGGCGCGCAGCAGTTCGAGTTCCGGCACTTCAAGCTGGCCGTCGTGACTGACCGCGCGGGCGCAGGCCGACAGCAGGCGCAGACGCGGCAGCAAGGGCGTTAGGGCCAGCCGCTGCAGCGCCGCGTCGAATATGGCCAGATCGGCGCTGACCGGTAGCGCTGGCAACCCCAGTTCAGAGCAGGCGGCGCCGTAAGCCTCCTCGGTTCCGGTGCTGGCGCTGCTGGCCAGCGTCCACAGTACGCGTCGGTAGTCCTCGTCCCGCGCCGACTGCCCCGCGAAAAACCGTTTTGGCGGCGCTAGCTGGCTGTGGACCAGCGCCCACAGGGCCCAGCGTTGCGCCTCGGTCGGCGCACTGTCGACCACTTGCCGGAGCGCGTCGAGCACCCGCTCGCGTTCGTCGCGTGGCTGATTGACCAGGGTTGGCAGGGTCAGATCGACCAGCGGCAGCCGAAAACGCGGCCCGAGTTGTCGCGCGGCAATGCCAAATTGCAGCTCTCGCGCACTCAGTCGGGCGCCAGTGCTGGGTGCCGCGTGGTCAAGGGCCGCGTCATCGGCCAGCAGGCCGCGCAACAGGGCGGCTGCGTCATCGGGGGTTTGTGTTGCCTCACGCAGCGACGGTGGAATCGAGCGCAGCAGGGCGACGGCATAGCCAAGATTGGCGGCGTCGAACTGGCCGACACTGGCGGTCAGCGAGACGGACGCCACGCTGGCCGGCCCGGCTGGGCCACCGGCAGGCGTCTGGCCGTCTGTTGGGAGCTGGCTGCCGAGCGGGCGTTGAAACAACGGATAGATGCGCGCGATACGCGCAGTAAGCGGTGGGTGACTGGCGAGGAGCCGACTGAACCACGTCGCTGTCGGAGTGCTGAACAGCATGTGGCTGAACGCCTCGGCCTGACTGCTTTGCAGCGCGTCGGCGGGCGTTGCATCGCGGGTCACGCGCAGAGCGCCAGCCAGGCCGCGCGGATTACGCGTGAACTGTACCGCCGCGGCGTCGGCCAGAAACTCACGCTGCCGGGACACGGCGGCACGGATGACACGCGCCAGTAGCACGCCGGTATAGCCGACGGTGGCCAGCCCCAGGCCAACCAGCCACTGGCCCGGAAATCCGCCACGGCGGTACCGCCCATGGCCAGTGAAGACCCCGGCGCCGGAGCGCATCAGGATTCCGCCAAGTGCGCCGGGCGCAGTCAGGCCGTGCAGCAAGCCAAGCAGGCGGATGTTCAAACGGCCGTCGCCATGCAGCAGGTGACTGAACTCGTGCGCCAGCACACCCTGAAGCTGGTCGCGATCCAGGCGTTCCAGGCAGCCGCGGGTGACCGCGATGACGGCGTCGGCCGGGCCGCGCCCGGCCGCGAAGGCGTTGATGCCAGGCTCGTCTTCCATAAGGTAGATGCGCGGCATGGCCAGGCCGCAGGCCACGGCAATCTCCTGCGACACGTTCAGCAGTTGCCGCCGTGGCGGGTCGGCGGCATCCGGCGCCACCCAGCGCGCGCCGGCCAGTCGCGCCACTACCGGTCCACCGGCGCTCAGCTCCCACAGCCGGCGCACCGTGGTGACCGCTATCAGGGCCAACGTGATGCCGGTTGTCCAGCCGTAAAGCGCCGTTGGCAGCCCGGCAAGGGTCCGATAGCCGCCGTGGCGCAGGTCGCCCAGCAGTACCGTCCACCCGACCAGCAGATTGACCGCGAGCACCAGACCCAGGACGGCCAGCGTGAACAGCACCAGCAGCAGGGCGCTGTAGCGACGCGCCCGCTGCTGAACGGCGAAAAAGTCCATTCCTGCCGTTACAGGCTGACCTGTGGCAGCGCCCGCACCGTGGTGTCATCGAGTTCGAAAAATCCGGCGCCCCGAAAGCCCATGCTGCCGGCAACGATCACGTTCGGAAAAAGTTCCAGCGCCGTGTTGTAGCTCATCACCGCGTCGTTATAGGCCTGCCTGGCAAACGCCAGCCGATTCTCGGTGGAGGCCAGTTCCTCACTCAGGCGCGCCATGGTGGCATCGGCTTTCAGATCCGGGTACTGCTCCACCACGGCCAGCAGGCGGCCGAGCGCGCCACCGAGCGTGGCTTCGGCCTGGCCCAGGGCGGCCATGGCCGCGGCACTGCCGGGCTGCGCCGAGGCGTGCTGGCTGGCCCCGACCGCGGCCGAGCGGGCGGCAATCACTGCTTCCAGCGTGGCCCGTTCGTGCTGTAGATAGGAGCGTGCCGTTTCAACCAGGTTGGGCACCAGGTCATGGCGGCGCAGCAGCTGTACGTCGATTTGCGCGTAGGCATTGCGGTAGCGGTTGCGCAATGTGACCAGGTGGTTGTAGATGAGAAAGAAACCGACCAGCAGCAACGCCAGCACGGTGAGCAAAAAACCTATCAGGCGGGCCATGCATGAATCCTCGCGAAGTCGGGGACCAACGTCCCGCACAGTGTCTGCGGGTAATCGTCCACCGGCGCCGGGACTGTAGCAAGGGATTCGCCGATTCTGCTCGCGAGGTATGAAGTGTGGGCGCGCTCGGCAAGCCCACAGACCGGTTGGGCCGGCCGAAAGCTTCGCAGCTGTTTGTCGTCGGCCTCTGGCCTCAGGCCTTGTCCAGTAGATACAGGCGCCACATGGATAGACCCGGGCATACATCCAGGCGTCGGCGAACGCGAAAGCCCACCTGGGCGAATTCTGCTTCGATAGTGGCGCGCGGCACTACCAGCCGGTTGATGTTGGCGCGCGTTCGCTGCGTGTCCTGACGGTTTCGGCGGCGGGACTGGATATTGCCGTCCACCCACAGGCTGACGGTGGCACCAAGGCGCCCTACCCGGTGAATCTCGGCCAGGATACGCAGCCGATCGGCGGCGCTCTCGATGTGGTGCAACAGCCGCATGCACAGGACGTGCTCCACGGCATCGTCGGGCAGACTCAGCCGGAACGCGTCCAGCGGCAGCAGCGACTCGACGCGGCTCAATACCGCCGGTTGGGCGCCGCCACGCGCAATCTCCAGCATGGCTGGGCTGCGGTCGCCGGCCAGTAGCCGGCGGGTCGGGTGCGCCGCCAGCATGGGCCAGAAGCGGCCCGCGCCACAGGGCATATCGAGTACTGATTCGGGATTGCCCGCCAGTTTCAGGGCGCGGCAGGCCAGCTGGGTTTCCCGCCAGGTGGTCAGGCGCCGCCGCAGACCGGTATGGTGTTTCTTCTGATAGGCGTGGGCGTGAGCCAGGTCGTATTTGTCGGAGAAAGGCAGTTGCGGCAGGAGCGATTGCGTCATGACCGGAGCAGGCTGGGGCAACAGGTGCGATCAGTCTGCACAGCCAAGGTTAAGGCGGCGTTAAGCCGCAGCCGCGCCGCCGCCGGGCTGGCCGGGGGGAGTCGCGGGGGGGCGGGTGGCTCGT
>NZ_JBFIII010000110.1 GCF_041601295.1 Immundisolibacter sp. | reverse complement strand
CCGCAGCAGCGGTCCGGTGAGCGCCGTCGTCAGATGCGGCACCGACGATAAGCCTTGGAATGGATCGTTCATGGCTGACTGCTATTCGCCGTACGGGTGGCTATTGAAGCACAGCCGCCATGGCGTCCGTGCGGGCCGTTCGCAAGTACCTCAAGCTATAAGTTTGCGTACATGCCCAGACACGCATCCGCGCACCGGGTGCGCGAAGCAAACCACAGCAATAGCCGTCGCTATTGCGAGGATGAGCGACAAAGCACCCGGTGATGCGGGGCAGGTCGAACATAGCGAAATTTATAGGTTGAGGTACTAGCGGTTACCGGGCCGGGTATCGCGTTCGGGCGCTTTGAGTGCTGCCTCCACCCATAACCCGATCTCCACCGCCTGCCGTGGCGGGATGCGGTAAAAATCGGTGGCGCGCAGCGCGTTCCTGAACATGAACACATACAGCCGCTCGCGCATGCGGTTGAACCACGGCATATCGGGCGGCACGATCAGCGTCTCGCGGCCGATAAAGTACGTGGTATCGGCGGGGTCTACGGCAAGTCCGTGCCCGGCAGCCAGCGCCATTGCCCGGGGCAGGTCCGGGCTCTCGGCAAACCCATAGCGCACGAACAGGCGATAAAAGCCCTGCTCCAGAGGCTCTACCTGCAATTGCTCGTCCGGTGGCAGGCGCGGCGTGTCCTTGATCTCCACCGTTAGCAAAACCACCCGCTCGTGCAGGGCATGGGAGTGGCGCAAGTGGTGTTGCAGTGCCGGCGGGGCGCCCAGCTTGGGTGCGGTCATGAACACCGCCGTGCCTGGTACCCGGGCCACCCGCTCGCGGGCCAGACGCGAGAACAGGGTCGGCAACGACACGGTCTCGGTGCGCAGCATGCCGATCAGATTGGTCCGCCCCCAGTTCCAGGTGCTCATCATGGCGTACAGCAGCGCCGCCGCCGCCAGCACCATCCAGCCTCCAGCTGGCACGCGCAGCATATTGGCGGCGAAGAACGACACGTCTGCCGCCAGAAAAAGACCGGTAGCGAGCAAAGCCAGCAATAGATGCATGCGCCAGCGCCAGCGCATGGCAAGAAACAGCATGCTGGTGGTAATGATCATGGTGGTGCTGATCGCCACACCGTAGGCATTGGCCAGGGCCGCCGACGAACCGGCCCACAGCACTACCACCAAGGTAACCAGCATCAGCAGCGTGTTCAGCGCCGGTATGTAGATCTGGCCGCCTCTTATAGCCGAGGTCTGGACCACCTGCATGCGCGGGATAACACCCATCTGGATCGCCTGGCGGGTCAGCGAGAAGGCGGCGGAGATCACTGCCTGCGAGGCAATCACCGTCGCCGCCGTGGCCAGCGCGATCAGCGGATACAGCGCCCACTGCGGCGCCAGCTCGAAGAACGGCTGCTTGATCTCGACCGGCGAACTGAGGATCAGCGCACCCTGCCCGAAGTAGCACAGCAGCAGTGCCGGGAACACCAGCGCGAACCAGGCGTACTGAATCGGCTTGCGCCCGAAGTGACCCAGATCCGCATACAGTGCCTCGGCGCCGGTCACCACCAGAAACACCGAGCCCAGGATGCGCACCGCCGCCCAGCCCTCGTGATACAGAAACGCCGCGCCGTAGGCCGGGTTCAGCGCCGCCAGCACACCCGGGTAGCGGAAAATCGCCGCCGTTCCCAGCACCGCCATTACCAGAAACCAGACCGCCGTGATCGGCCCGAACCACACGCCGATGCGACCGGTGCCGCCGCGCTGGATACGAAACAGCGCCAGCAGAATACCCACCGTGATCGGCAACACCAGCGGTTCGAGCTGAGGTGCGGCCACCTCCAGCCCCTCGACCGCGCTGAGCACCGAGATGGCCGGCGTCAACACCCCATCGCACAGCATCAGCGCGGCGCCCAGCACGGCGAGTTTCTGCAGCAGCGGCCCCAACCAGACACCGCCGCGATGACGCTCGGGCCGCAGCAGGGCCAGCAGCGCCAGGATGCCGCCCTCGCCACGGTTGTCGGCGCGCAGCACGAACATCTGGTACTCGATGGACACGAGCACCGTCAGGGTCCAGAAAATCAGCGACAGGATGCCCAGCACGTTGTCGTGTGTGGGGGCAACACCGTGCGCCAGACACTCGCGCAAGGCATAGATGGGACTGGTGCCGATGTCACCATAAACCACGCCCAGCGCCCCCACGCTGAGCAGCCCCAGGCGACGCATCGGTTTGCTGGCGGACGCCGCAGCGGACGCGGTCATGCGGCCCGGCCCAGGCGGGGCGCGCCGAGTTTGCAGGTAAGACTCAGGCGTGCCATCGGCTAGGGACAGGCCACCCCGGTACCGCCAAGACCGCAGTAGCCCCCCGGGTTCTTGGCCAGGTACTGCTGGTGGTACTCCTCGGCGTAGTAAAACGTTCCGGCGGCAGCAATTTCGGTCGTGATCGCCGGGTAGCCGGCCTTGGCCAGCGCCGCCGCGAAAGCGTCGCGCGAGGCCAGTGCGGCGGCCTGCTGGGCGTCGTCAAAGGTGTAAATGGCGGATCGATACTGGGTACCGACGTCGTTGCCCTGGCACATGCCCTGAGTCGGATCGTGACTTTCCCAGAACTCACGCAGCAGCGCCGCATAGCTCACCCGCGCCGGATCGAATACGACCAGCACCGCCTCGGTATGGCCGGTGCCACCGCTGCAAACCTCTTCGTAACTCGGATTGGGGGTCTGCCCGCCCGCGTAGCCAACCGCGGTGGTAACCACGCCGTCGATCTGCCAGAAGCGCCGTTCGGCACCCCAGAAACAGCCCAACCCGAACACCGCCTGCTGCAGGCCCGCCGCGAACGGCCCCTGTAACGCTTCGCCGCTGACAAAATGCCGCGCCGCTACCGGGATCGAGGTCGCGCGCCCGGGCAGCGCCTTTCCGGGCGCGGGCAGTTCCAGCGATTTACCGAATAGGCGCATAAATTCCCCACAGGTGGCGCGGTGACGCGCCGATTATAAGTAAGCCGCCTAGCCCAGCAGCGGCACGGCGTAAAGATCGTGCGCATCGGCCTCGTCCACTTCCACCAGTAACAAGTCACCCACGGCCACGCCATCAGCGTCACTCAGGTACACCACGCCGTCGATCTGCGGGGCATCGGCAAAGCTGCGTGCGATCACTCCGTCATCGCCGACTTCATCCACCAGCACCTCGATGGTGCGGCCAACCTTGGCCTGCAGCCGCTCGGCGCTGATCTGCGCCTGATGCTGCATGAAACGGGCCAGGCGTTCCTGCCTGACCGGGTCGGGCACCGCGCCGGGCAAGGCGTTGGCGGCGGCACCGGCCACTGGCGAGTAGGCAAAGCAGCCGACACGGTCGAGCTGCGCCTCGTCCAGAAACTCCAGCAAGGACTCGAACTCGGCCTCGGTTTCACCGGGAAAACCCACGATGAAGGTGCTGCGCAGCGTCAGATCCGGGCAAATCTCGCGCCAGGCGGCGATTCGGCCGAGGGTATTTTCCACCTGCGCCGGGCGGCGCATGGCCTTCAGGATGCGCGGGCTGGCATGCTGGAACGGAATATCCAGATAGGGCAACAGCAGGCCGTCAGCCATCAACGGGATCAGTTCGTCCACGTGCGGGTAGGGGTAGACGTAATGCAGGCGCACCCAGACGCCCAATTCACCCAGAGCCCGCGCCAGCGTGGTCAGGTGCGTGCGCAGCGGCCGCCCGCCGTGAAAGCCCGTACGGTACTTCACGTCAACGCCGTAGGCGCTGGTGTCCTGCGAGATCACCAGTAGCTCTCGCACGCCGGCATCGACCAGTGCCTCGGCCTCGCTCAGTACCTCGCCGATCGGCCGGCTGACCAGATCGCCACGCATGGACGGGATGATGCAAAAGCTACACCGGTGATTGCAGCCTTCGGAAATCTTCAGATACGCATAGTGCGGCGGCGTAAGTCGCAAGCCCTGCGGCGGCAGCAGATCCCGGTACGGGTCATGCGCCTCCCGCGTCGGCGGCGGCAAGTGGTGCTGTATCGCGGTCACCACCTGGGCGTAGGCGTGTGGGCCGGTAACCGCCAGCACGCCGGGGTGGGCGTCCAGGATGTCCTGCGCATTCGCGCCCAGGCACCCGGTGACGATGACCTTGCCGTTCTGGGCCAGCGCCTCGCCGATGGCGTCCAGCGACTCGGCCTTGGCCTCGTCGATGAAGCCGCAGGTATTCACCACCACCAGGTCCGCCCCGGCGTAGCTGTCCGACAGCGCATAGCCGTTGGTGCGCAACTCAGTCAGGATGCGTTCGGAGTCGACCAGCGCCTTGGGGCAGCCGAGGCTGACAAAGCCAATCGTGGGTTGCGTCATGGGCGGCGCTGCGGAGGCGATTGAACGAGGGGCGGCGATTGTACTCTTCAGCCTCACTGCGGACCCTGCGCGGCGGGGCCGGGGACGCGACCCTGTTGGGGACGACCGCGCGGCGCGGCTGCAGACCACCGACGTCCCGGGACAGGCGTGCTCGGAAACAGCCTCCCCAGATGAGGTCTTGATCCTCATGCGAGCAGGCTGTTGCCCTCAACGCTTATGGTGGCGGGCAATTTCCTGCGGACTCAGGCGCAGAAAGCGCGCCGCATTGTTGTAGAAGATGTCGCGCTTGTGTGCCTCGGTCAGAAACGGCGCGGATCTGATCGCCTCGATACCCAGATCGATGGTTTCCGGCCACCACATCTGGTCGGAGCCGAACATCAGGCGCTGGCCCAGCCCAGCGTCCATGAGGCGTTTGAGGTACTCGTAAAACATCGCCCGCGGCGCAACCCACGTCACGGTCGACAAATCCGCATACACCTGCGGATGCATGTACATGAGGGAAATGGTCTCCGCCAGACGCGGAAAACCGGCGTTTTCCAGGTAAATGCGCAATCCGGGATGGCGTTTGAGCACCGGATCAAGCAGCTCCGGCCGTCCCGCCGCGATGCTGAAGGTCGGTTCCCGTGGTCCGATTCCTTCCAGGTGGATCAGCGTCGGCAGGTCGAATTCTTCTGCCAGCGCAAACAGGGGCTCCAGCGCCGGATCGTCAGGGCCAATGCCCGCCAGCTGCGTAGCCAGCTCGCCCATACCCTGCAGCTGGCCGCCCCGGTAAGCGGCGCGCAACTGGTCCAGATCCACGGCGTGCGGATTGGCGATGAACGGGCCGGCCAGAAAGCGGCCCGGAGCCGCATCTACCCATTCCCGTACGCCGTCAACGGGCCCGCTCAGAAAACCCAGCACAATGTTGTTGCGCTGCATGGCCTCCAGCGTAAGCGCACGCACCTGCGCATCATCCTTGGCCTGGGTAGGCGCCCCATCGCACCACCCGTGAGGCAGGCATACGCGCGGCATGACGCCACCGGAATCGGTGCGCGGCAGCGGCCCGGAAACATGCATATGCATGTCGATGATGGGCGGTGGCGGGGGTTCCGCCCCCCGCGCTGCGAATGGCGTTCCCAATACCGCCACCACACCGAGTACGCAGCGCGTGACCAATCGTGACGTACGCATCCTTGGGCGCCTCCGCAGAGCTTTATCAGAACGGCTGTCCGCCACGCCAAGCCTACCCGGATCGCGCCCCGGGTTACAACGGGAGGCCAGGCAAGCTACCCCAGCGCGATCCAGGCGCACTGTGAAGCGATGAGAGCAACACAGCCCAATCCGGGGAACCGCGGTCCGAGCTGAGCCCTGTTACACGATTTTTACGGCTTGCTGTTGCTCGGCGGCTTGTGAGCCCGCACATCCTCCAGGGTCCAGGTCACCGGGGTGTCCTGGCGCGCCGCGCACTCGGGCGTCTCGGCGACGGACGCGTCGGGTTTGTAATCGATTTTGTTGGCGAACTCGGAGGCGATTTCCCCGACGTTGTCCGGGCCGTATTCCACATATTTCTCTGCAAACGTGGTCAGCAGGATCGTTTCCTCGTTGGCATCCCAACCGAATATGCCGCCATGCGGCACGCAGGTCGGGATGATGATCGAGTCACCCTCCCGCAGTACCCGTTCGAACTCGCCATCGTAGCCGGCCTTGAACAGCACACTGCCCTTGATCACCACGCCGGTTTCTTCGTTGTGCCGGTTGAGCCGTATCGGTAACTCGCGGCCCTTGCCGGCCGCCGTCTTGTAGATCGCCAGAGTGCTGTTCGGCCCGTGGCGAAAATCGAAGAAAAACCCTCCCGGCGGCACTTCACGCTGGTCCAGGTGCTCGTAGATATTGAAAAAGCGCACCCCGCCGACGCCATCGGCGCCCGATACCTTATCCGGGCCTGCTGGCCCGGCGCCCACGGTCCCCGCCAGTCCGCACAGCATCAGAACACTGAAAATTCTTACCATCACGTCGCCCTCGATACGCAGTGAGACAGGAGCGTAGCGGCCGATGAACCCATGGGCAAGGCCTCAAACCTCCGCCAGGTCACCGTTCAGTTCCAGCCAGCGGCGCCGGTCGGGCGAACGCTTCTTGGCCAATAGCATGTCCAGCAGCTCGCCGGTGTCGTCGTCGGCTGCTATGGTCAACTGCAGCATGCGGCGGGTATCCGGTGCCATCACGGTCTCGCGCAACTGTGGCGGATTCATTTCGCCCAGGCCCTTGAAGCGCATGACGTTGATCTTGCCCTTGAGTTTCTCGGCCGCGATGCGGTCCAGCACACCCTGGCGCTCGGTGTCGTCCAGGGCATAGAACTGGTGCTGGCCAACGTCAATGCGGTACAGCGGCGGCATGGCCACATGCACGTGGCCGGCCGTGACCAGCGCCGGGAAATGACGCACGAACAGCGCGCACAGCAAGGCCGCAATGTGGGCGCCGTCCGAGTCGGCATCGGCCAGCACGCAAACCTTGCCGTAGCGCAGACCACTGAGGTCGTCCGAACCTGGGTCAACGCCGATGGCAATGGCGATGTTGTGCACTTCCTGCGAGGCGAGCACCTCGGCGACGTCCACTTCCCAGGTGTTCAGGATCTTGCCGCGCAGCGGCATCACGGCCTGGAACTCGCGATCGCGGGCCTGCTTGGCGCTGCCACCCGCGCTGTCACCCTCAACCAGGAACAGTTCCGTACGCGCCGGATCCTGCAAGGTGCAGTCGGCCAGCTTGCCGGGCAGCGCCGGGCCGGAGGTGATGCGCTTGCGCACCACCTGCCGCGCTGCCTTCAGGCGCCGGGCGGCGCGGCTGATGACCAGCTCGGCCAGGCGCTGGCCGATATCGGTATGGGTGTTCAGGTACAGGCTGAAGGCGTCCTTGGCCAAACCCGAGACAAAAGCGGCGCACTCGCGCGAGGACAGCCGTTCCTTGGTCTGGCCGGTGAACTGTGGCTCGCGCAGCTTGGTCGACAGCACGTAGGCGATGTTCTCCCAGACGTCCTCGGGGGCGAGCTTCAAGCCGCGCGGCAACAGGCTGCGGAACTCGCAAAACTCGCGAATCGCCTCGGTCAGCCCGGTGCGCAGGCCATTGACGTGGGTGCCGCCCTGGGCGGTCGGAATCAGGTTGACGTAGCTTTCGGCGACCGTATCGCCACCGTCCGGCAGCCAGGTGACAGCCCAGTCGGCCGCTTCGTTGGTGGCGCTGAAGCTGGCGCAAAACGGCGCTTCGGGTAGCTGGGGCAGGTCCACCAGAGCGGTGGCGAGGTACTCGCCCAGGCCTTCCTTGTATAGCCAGGTTTCCGTGCCGAGGGCGTCTGTGAAGCTCACTTCCAGGCCCGGGCACAGCACCGCCTTGGCCCGCAGCAGGTGCTTCAGGCGCGTGATCAGGAACGAGGGCGTGTCGAAGTACTGCGGGTCTGGCCAGAAGCGCACCTCGGTGCCAGTGACGCGCCGCGCCACCTCGCCGCCGATGTGCAGGTCGATGACCTTGTCGCCGCCGGCAAATGCCATGGCGTACTCATGCCCGTCCCGCCAGACCTTGACCTCGAGCCGCTGCGACAGCGCGTTGACTACCGACACGCCCACGCCATGCAGGCCGCCCGAGAACTGATAAGCCTTGTTCGAGAATTTACCGCCGGCGTGCAGGCGGGTGAGGATTACCTCCACCCCGGGCAGGCCTTCCTCGGGATGAATATCCACCGGCATGCCGCGGCCGTCGTCGCGCACCGCAAGGGAGCCGTCGTCGTGCAGCGTGACGCTGATGTGGTGCGCGTGCCCGGCCAGCGCCTCGTCCACCGCGTTGTCGATAACCTCCTGCGCCAGGTGGTTGGGGCGTTCGGTCTGGGT
>NZ_JBFIII010000109.1 GCF_041601295.1 Immundisolibacter sp. | reverse complement strand
TGCGGACCAGCAGAGTCTTCTCGGTAGACCAACGAGTACGGGAACCGCTTGATCGGATACGTGCGAAGCCCTTCGTCGGCTGAGGTGCCGAGATATTGGCTGGCGACCAGTAAGGCAAGGACACGCTCAAACTCAACGACAAAGGCAGCCGCGATAGCTTTGCTCGCATGCTCCGCGTAATAGACGGCAGCGTCGCCAAGTTCAGCCTCGGCTTCCGGGTGCAGCCAGTAGCTCACGCAATCCGTGCGCGGACGCGAGCTACCGCTTCGGGGCCGGGCACCAGAGCAACCTTGCCGGACTTGACCTCCCCTTCACGCAGGAGGGACAGCGCAATCCACGCATCTCGTACCCGGGATTCAGGCTCAAAGCTTTCGATCAGACGCTCAAGCAGCCGCGCCCTCTCCTCAGGTGGCAAACCTAGTATTTCAGCCTCAAGCTCATGAACGGGGATGGACATATCACCTCCAAGCGGGAATGCCAGCCGTAAGGATGCCACAGTGCGCGGCCCGCTTCCGCGCGCCAACCAGCGCTACGGATTTACGAGGCGTGGCGTGAACTAGCCGCGATCTGGTATCTACCTAGGGAGACGCTGAAGTATTCAGTGTTTCCCGCAGCGCAGGGATGCGCTGCCAAAATCTGTGGCTGTAAGCCACTGATTTTGTGAGCCATCGGAAAGCCACGTTTTTCCGATGGCGGGCGCTGAGAAATCCAGGATGGATTTATTCAGCGCTTCCCTAGTTGACGGGTCGGCGCATAATCTGGCCCTGCATCAGCCGGTGCCTGGTTTATGGCAACCGAAGTCGGCTCGCATAGCGAACGCCCTTTGCCTTCTGCTGCGACAGCATGGCGTTTGTCTTCGGCAAGAGTGGGTCGACGCCGACAGCGGCGAACAAGGCTCGTGCTGTCTAGGTTGGGCCTGATCAGCGTGGGTCCGTCGACCGTCCCCTTAACCGCGATAAACCGCCTGCGCCGCAGCCAGCGCCTTGCCGACATCGACCGTCCGGCCCTGCGCGGCGAGTGCCCCGCCGAGGGCGGTCAGGCACAACACCACATGGCGGCGGCTGGCGGACTGGCCCATGAGACCGATGCGCCAGGCCTTGCCGGCGAGATCGCCGAGGCCGGCGCCGATTTCAAGGCCAAAGTCGGCCAGCAAGACCTGGCGCGCGGCGGCATCGTCCACGCCGTCCGGAATGCCGACCATGTTCAGTTGCGGCAGGCGTTCGCCGTCCGCGCCCAGCAGCGGCAGGCCCATCGCCTCCAGCCCGGCGCGCAGCGCCTGATGGTGCAGGGCATGGCGCGCCCAGGCGGCCTCCAAACCTTCCTCGTGCAGCATCAGCAGCGCTTCGTGCAGACCGTACAGGGCGTTGATGGGCGCGGTGTGGTGGTAGCTGCGGCGGGCGGCGCCGGACCAGTAGCCGAGCACCAGGTTCAGGTCCAGGAACCAGCTTTGTACCGGCGTGCTGCGGGCGCGGATTTTGTCGAGCGCACGCTCGTTGAAGCTGACCGGCGCCAGCCCCGGCGGGCAGGACAGGCACTTCTGGGTGCCGCTGTAGATGGCGTCGATGCCCCAGGCATCCACCTCAAGCGGCACTCCACCCAGCGCCGTGACGGCATCGACAATAGCCAGGCAGTTGTGGCGGTGTGCCAGGTCCACCAGCGTTTTGGCATCCGACAGGGCGCCGGTGGAAGTCTCGGCCATCACGAAGGCGACCAGTTTTGCCTGCGGGTTGGCCTTGAGTGCGTCTTCCAGGCGCTGCGGGTCAACCGCCCGCGTCCACGGGTCGTCCACCATCACGGCAATGCCGCCGGTGCGCTCGACGTTTTCCTTCATGCGTCCGCCAAACACGCCGTTGCGGCACACGATCACCGTGTCGCCGGGCTCCACCAGGTTCACGAAACAGGCCTCCATGCCCACCGAGCCGGGCGCCGAAATCGGAAACGTGACCTCGTTTTCGGTGCGAAAGGCTTGCCGCAGCAGCGCTTTGATGTCGTCCATCAGGCCGACGAAGGCCGGATCGAGATGCCCGATGGTGGGCCGTGCCAACGCCGCCAGCACGCGGGGGTGAACGTCCGACGGGCCCGGCCCCATCAATGTGCGTATGGGTGGATGAAAACTTGCCATGGCAATACTCCTGCTGGGTCTTGGTGGGCGGTCGCGGCGACGGTTCAGTCCCGAACCCGGCGGCTTAGGTCCTGGTAGGCATCGATGCGCCGGTCGCGCAGGAATGGCCACATGCGCCGCACCTGTTCGGCGTGTGTCAGATCAAGCGTGACGCTGAGCACCGCCGGGCCGTCGCCGGGCGCCTGGGCCAGTATTTCGCCCTGCGGGCCGGCGATGAAGCTGTTGCCCCAGAACGCGCTGCCGGCGGGCGGGCCGCCCGGCATGCGCTCGACCCCGACGCGGTTACAGGTCAGCAGCGGCAGGCCGTTGGCGATGGCGTGCGAACGCTGGACGGTGATCCAGGCCTCGCGTTGCCGCGCCTGTTCGTCGGGGGGGTCAGTCGGATCCCAACCAATGGCGGTGGGGTACAGCAGCAGGTCGGCGCCGGCCAGCGCCATCAGGCGCGCCGCCTCCGGGTACCACTGGTCCCAGCACACCAGCACTCCCAGGCGGCCGAGCGAGGTGTCGATGGGCGCGAACGGGCCGTCGCCGGGAGTGAAGTAGAACTTCTCGAAATAGCCAGGATCGTCCGGAATGTGCATCTTGCGATAGCGGCCGGCCAGCGTGCCGTCGCGTTCCAGCACCACAGCGGTGTTGTGATACACGCCGGCCAGGCGTCGCTCGAACAGCGAGCCGACGATAACGACGTCCAGCTCCAGGGCCAACGCACCGAGCCGCTCGCTGCCGGGGCCGGGGATGGGCTCGGCCAGATCGCACAGGGCCGGGTCTTCCACCTGACAGAAGTAAACGGACTGGTGCAGTTCCTGCAGCAGTATCAGTTGCGCACCGGCCGCGGCGGCTTGTCGCACGCCCGCCGCGCTGGTCGCGAAATTGGCTTGCGCATCGGTGCCGCAGGCGTGCTGCACGCAGGCGACGGTAAGCGTGCGGGCGCTCATGGCGCGGCTGGAATCTGCATGCTGGCGCAGTGCAGGCTGCCGTTCTGGCCGACGATGGCGCGCGCCGGCACCGGCACCACGGTACGGCCCGCAAAGCAGCCTGCCAGACGATCCAGGGCCAGTGCGTCGTGGGGGTCGTCGTAAGTCGGCACCAGCACGGCGCCGTTGATGATGAGGAAGTTGGCGTAGTTGGCAGGCAGGCGACGGCCGTCGTCGTCATGCAGCGGCGCCGGTACCGGCAGCGGCACCAGCTGATAGGGGCGGCCATCCGCCTGGCGTAGGGCCTTTAGCTGTTCTTCCAGGCCATCCAGCGCTGCGTGCTGTTCGCGGTCGGCTGGATCGGCGCAGGTGTAGGCCAGGGTGTGCGCATCGCAGAACCGGGCCAGAGTGTCGATGTGGCCGTCGGTGTCGTCGCCCAGCACGTCGCCGCGAGCCACCCACAGCAGGCGTTGCACGCCCAGCAGCGTGGGCAGGGCTGCCAGCAGCGCCTGCGCGGCGGCCGGGTCGTTGCGCGTTTCGCTCATCAGGCAGGGCCGGGTGGCGAGCAGGGTGCCTTCGCCGTCGACTTCGAGGTTGCCGCCTTCCAGCACCCACGGCAGGGATTCGATCTCGATATCGCCCAGCGCGTCCTGGTCGGCCAGCGTGCGGGTCACGGCATCGTCGAGCTCGGCGCGGTACTTGTCGCCCCAGCCGTTGAAGCCAAAGTCGAGCGCCACCCGTTGCCTGCCGCGCAGCACGGTCAGTGGACCGTGATCGCGTACCCAGACGTCGTTGGAGGGCGCAATCGCCAGCGTCAGGCGCGCCGGTGGGGCGTCGGCATGGGCCAGGCGATCGGCGACATGGCGACGGTGGTCTTCGTCGTGGCAGGCGACGATCAGCGGCTCGCGCTGGGCGATGGCGGCGGCAAAGCCGACGAATTCCGTCTCCGTCGTGTGCAGGGTGTCAGCCCAGTCCGAGTGGGCGTGTGGCCAGGTCAGCAGTACGGCGGCCTGCGGTGCCCATTCGGGTGGCAGCACACCCGGCGCGAACGCCGTCACGGTTTTGGCCCCGGATGGGCGGCGCCGGATTTTTTCAGCGCCTGGGCAACCTCCGGCGGCATGTAGTTCTCGTCGTGCTTGGCCAGGATGGTCTTGGCCTGGAACTGACCGTCGGGGCCGAGCCGGCCCTCGGCGACCACGCCCTGGCCTTCGCGGAACAGGTCCGGCAGCGACCCGACATAGTGCACGCGCATTTCCGTGCTCAGGTCCGTGACGGTGAAGCGCAGCTCCAGCGGGGCTGGGCCTTTCTGTATTGAACCGGCGGTCACCAGCCCACCCATGCGAAAGGTGCCATTGGCCGGTGCCTTGCCGGCGGCGACCTCGGTCGGGCTGAAAAAGAACACCAGGTTGTCGCGAAATGCATTCATCACCAGCAGCACGGCGGCCACCAGCGCAACCACGGCCAGCGAGATGAAGGTCAGGCGTTTGTGACGGGTTTTCATGTTTGGTTGCGGTTCTGACGGGCGCGCAGCAAGCGGCGGTGACGACGCCACGGCAGCCAGGCGTTCAGACCCAGCACCAGTGCAGCCAGCGCGTAGCACGGCCACACATAAACCGCATAGCCGCCCATGGCCAGGAATTCGCTCATGGTGCGTCCAGCTCCGTCAGCCAGCGCGCCTGCTGTTCGCGCTCCAGGATTTCGCAGCGCAGGCGCTGCAGCAGTACCGCCACGAAGTACACCATGAAGCCGCCGATCATCAGCAGCAGCGGTGTCAGCATGGCCGGATGGATGGCTGGCCCGTCCATGCGGGTCAGCGAGGCCGGCTGGTGCAGCGTGTTCCACCACTCGACCGAGAAATGAATGATCGGGATATTGACCACGCCGACCAGGGCCAGCAGGGCAGTGGCCCGGCCGGCGCGCTGCGGCTCGTCGATGGCGCCGCGCAGCGCGATCAGACCCAGATACAGGAACAGCAGCACCAGCTCGGACGTCAAACGCGCATCCCAGGCCCACCAGGTGCCCCACATCGGCTTGCCCCACAGCGAGCCGGTGACCAGCGTGAGCAGCGTGAACGACGCACCCAGCGGCGCGCAGCACTTGGCCAGCATGTCGGCCAGCTTCATGCGCCAGACCAGGAACACGAACGCGCCGCCGGCCATGACCATATAAGTGAACATCGACAGCCAGGCGGCCGGGACGTGGATGAACATGATGCGGTAGCTGTCGCCCTGCTGGTAATCGGCCGGCGCCACCGCCAGGCCCCACCAGGCACCGAGCCCGAGCAGGCCGGCTGCCAGCCATCCCAGCCACGGCAGCAAGCGCCCGGCGAATGGGTAGAAGAACTTGGGTACCGCCAGGCGATCGAGGGTGGGGCCGAACATAGCTTAAAACCGGTAAGAGGCCGGCACCGCGGTGGGCGTTCGGCGACGGTGGCGGCAGGCGGGTGAGGTTTTCACAGGCTCAGTCCAGTGAGATGCGCAGGGCGGCGGCCGTGGCCCAGGGCGCGAATACCAGCGCCAGGGCCAGCATGGCGGCCAGCAGCGACAGGTTGGCGCCGGGGCCGAAGCCTTGCGCCGCTGCCTGCACCGCGCCGCTGCCAAAGATCAGTACCGGCACGTAAAGGGGCAATACCAGCAGGCCGAGCAGGGCGCCACCGCCGCGCAAGCCGAGCGTCAACGCGGCGCTGATGGCACCCAGCAGGTACAGCACGGGCGTACCCAGAAGCAGGCCCGCCAGCAGGATGCCAAGTTCGCCGAAGTTTAACCCGAAGCCCAGCGCCAGCAGCGGCGCGGCCAGCGCCAGCGGCAGGCCGCAGGTGAGCCACTGAGCCAGGACCTTGATGGCCACCAGCAGGGTCAGTGGCGCCGGGCTGAGCAACAGTTGTTCGAGCGCGCCGGATTGTTGGTCGGCGGCGAACAGGCGTGGCAAGCCCAGCAAGGTCGCCAGTACCGCGGCGATCCACACCACGCCCGGCCCGATGGCGTGCAGCAGTTGAGGTTCAGCACCCACGCCGAGCGGAAACAGGCTGCCGACGATGACGAAGAACGACAGCGGCAACAAGGTGTCGCCCGGCCGGCGCCAGGCGAGCAGCAGTTCGCGGCGAAATACCTGTCCGATCATGCCTCAGCCGCCCAGGTCCAGGTGCCGTAATACGCCCTCCAGGCCCGGCAGTTCCTGATGCGTGGTCAGTACGGCAAGACCGCCTTCGGCCAGGTGCTGGGCCAGTAGATGAGCGGTCAGTTCCACGCCCTGACGGTCAAGGCCGGTCAGTGGCTCGTCCAGAATCCACAGCGGTGCGGATTGCAGCAGCAACCGGCCCAGCCCCAGGCGGCGTCGTTGGCCCTGCGAGAGCAGACGCGCCGGTTGGTCGGCCAGCGGGCTCAGGCCGACCTGTGCCAGGATGGCCGCTACGTCGGGGTCGGTTACCGGGTGACCGGCGAGGCGCAGGTTCTCGGCCGCCGTCAGGTCCCCGAACTGGCCTTCCTGATGACCGAGAAACGCCAGCCGCGCGCGGTAGTCGTCGCCCAGGTCACGGATTGGCGTGCCGTCCCAACACACCGCGCCGCGGGCCGGCTCGGTCAGCCCGCAGATCACCCGCAGCAGCGTGGTCTTGCCAGCGCCATTGGGGCCGGCCACGCGCAGGCCTTCGCCAGCGTGCAGCAGCAGGTTAAGGCCGCGGAACAGCAGGCTGTTCGAGCGTACCGCGGCCAAGTCGCGCAGTTCGAGCATTCAGACCACTGGGACCGGTTGTTTACTGGGGCGGGAGGGTGCTCAATTGGCGTGGTCAGGTGGCGGCATTACACTGCGCGCCATTGCAGGCGAGCCCTGACACGCACTGTGCTCACATTGTCGCATTGTCTTTCCCGCCGTCGCGGCGGGATGTGGATACTCCTTGATTACGCCCAGCCACCAACTGATCGAGATCGGACACTTCGCTGTCATGCTGGCGTTGCCGGTGGCGCTGTTGCAGATGCTGGCGCCGATGCTGGCACGCGCCCTGCGCCGACCACGGCTGGCCAGCATCGCCGTGCGCGGCGCCTGGTTGCAGCTGCTGCTGGCGCTGGTTGGCTGGACGGCGCTGACGCATGCCTTCGTGACCGACAACTTCTCGGTCTGGTATGTGGCGCAGAACTCCAACAGCGCCCTGCCACTGATCTACAAGATCAGCGCCGTGTGGGGCGGGCACGAGGGTTCGCTGTACCTGTGGTACGTGGTCATGGTGTCGTGGACGGCCGCGCTGGCCTGGCACGGCCGGCGGGCGTTCCCCGACCGCCTGGCGGTGGCCTTGGCCGTGCAAGGGGCGCTGAGCGTGGGTTTCCTCGGGTTGATTCTGTTCTTGTCCAACCCGTTCGCGCGCTTGCTGCCGGTGCCCGGCAACGGGCGCGACCTGAACCCGCTGCTGCAGGACCCGGGCATGGCCATCCACCCGCCGATGCTCTACATGGGTTACGTGGGTTTTTCGATCCCGTTCGCGCTGGTGCTGACGGCGCTGCTCACCCGCTGGCCGGCCGAGGACTGGCTGCCGGTGGTGCGCCGCTGGGCGCTGGCGGCGTTTGGTTTTCTGACCCTCGGCATTGTGCTGGGGGGTGCCTGGGCTTATTACGAGCTGGGCTGGGGCGGCTACTGGGCCTGGGATCCGGTCGAGAACGCCTCGTTCATGCCCTGGCTTACCGGCGCGGCGCTGGTGCACTCGCTGATGGTGCAGGAGCAGCGGCGCATCCTGCACAGCTGGAATCTGTTTCTGGCCATCCTGACTTTTTCGCTGTCGCTGCTCGGGACGTTCCTGGTGCGTTCGGGCGTGCTGTCGTCGGTGCATGCGTTTGCCGTCGATCCGGGACGTGGCGCTTACATTCTGGCCTTCCTGGCGCTGGTGGTCGGCGGTGCATTCAGCATCTTTTTGTGGCGCGGCGGGGAGGCGCAGGCCAGCCCGCGGCCGAGCGCCTGGCTGTCGCGCGAGACCATGCTGCTGGCCAACAACGTGCTGTTTACCGTGGCCGGCGCCTGCGTGTTTCTGGGCACTTTGTACCCACTGTTTCTGGACGTGACGGCGGAGCAGAAAATCACCGTCGCCGCGCCGTATTTCAACTCCGTGGTGGTGCCGCAGTTGTTGCTGCTGGTGTTGCTGATGGGCATCGCGCCGAGCCTGCCGTGGCGGCGTGCCCAGCCGCGCCATCTGCTGCGGCGTTTTA
>NZ_JBFIII010000108.1 GCF_041601295.1 Immundisolibacter sp. | reverse complement strand
GTAGTTGGACAGCGCCGATTCGCTGTCCGTGCTGCCCATAATCCTCTGATAGGTGTCGCGAACGACGGCCGACGAGGAGAGCAGCAGCAGAGAGTCGACGGTCGGGACTCCCAGGGCCAAGTGACGGCAATTTGACAGCCATCGCCTCAGCGCTCTGGTTGCGCTGATCACCGACGAACGAAAGCGGGCGGGCCAGCTTTCGTCCGGGACGGCGCGCATCTGAAGGTGAGGCAGCGCGCGGCGGCCTCCTGCCTCAATGGTTCTCGGATTCTGGCGCTTGAGCAGTCCGGGATGAATGTGTTCCAGTGCCCCTGGGGGAGCGCCGAATAAATCCGTCCTGGATTTGTCAGCGCCCGCCATCGCAAAAGCGTGGTTTTCCGATGGCTCACAAAAGCACTGGCTTACAGCCACTGCTTTGGGCAGCGCATCCGTGCGCTGCGGGAAACACTGAATACTTCAGCGCCTCCCTAGCCGGCCGCGGGGACACCAAACAAGCCTTGAAAGTGCACGATGGCCTGCGGATTGGCCAGCGCATCGAGGTTCTTTACCGGCCGGCCGTGGATGGCCTCGCGCACCGCCAGTTCCGCGATCTTGCCGCTGATGGTGCGCGGGATGTCGTCCACCTGGATGATCCGGGCCGGCACGTGGCGCGGGCTGACCTCGACCCGGATGGCCGTGCGCAGGCGTTGCCGCAACGCGTCGTCGAGCGCCAGCCCCTGCGCCAGGCGCAGGAACAGCACCACCTCGACGTCGTCGTCGATTTCGTGGCCGACCGCGACCGCCTCCTGCACCTCGGCGAAACGCTCCACCTCACGGTACAACTCGGCGGTGCCGATACGCACGCCGCCGGGATTGAGCACGGCGTCCGAGCGGCCGTGCACGATCATGCCGCCACGACCGGTCAACTCGACGTAATCGCCGTGGCACCACACGCCCGGAAATTTTTCAAAATAAGCCGCCCGATAGCGCGCACCGTGCGGGTCGTTCCAGAAACCGACCGGCGTACTGGGAAAGGGCTGCACGCAGACCAGTTCGCCCTTCCCGGCCAGCAACTCGTGGCCAGCATCGTCGTAAACGCGTACCGCCATGCCCAGCGCTCGCGCCTGCAATTCGCCGCGGTAAACCGCGCCGATGGGGTTGCCGGCGATGAAGCAGCCACAAATATCGGTGCCCCCGCTGACCGACGACAGCAGCACGTCGGCCTTGATGTCCCGGTAGACGTAGTCGAACCCCTCCGGCGCCAGGGGCGAACCGGTCGACAACACCGTATGCACGGCGGATAGATCATGGGTTTGGGCCGGCTTCAGACCAGCCTTCTCGGCCGCCGCCAGGTATTTGGCACTGGTGCCAAACACAGTCACGCCCTCCTGCTCGGCGATGTCGAACAACGCACCGGGCGTCGCGAACGGCGCGCCGTCGTACAGGATAAGCGTGCAGCCGGTGGCCAGGGCACTGGCCAGCCAGTTCCACATCATCCAGCCGGTGGTGGTGAAGTAGATGATCCGGTCCGCCCGCTTCAGGTCCGTATGCAGCGTGTGTTCCTTACGGTGCTGCAACAGCGTTCCACCCGCGCCGTGCACGATGCCCTTGGGCACGCCGGTGGTGCCGGACGAGTACAGGACATACAGCGGGTGGTCAAAGGGCAGCGGCGCGAACGTCGGCTCAGCGCCTTCGTGCGTGGCAAGCAGCGCATCCCAGTCATGCAGCGGCACCGGTGCCTGCTGCACGCGGCCGCCCCCGCAAGAAACCGCCACCACCTGCCGGGCCGTCGGCAGACCGGCCAGGATCTGCGCCACCGCCTCGCGGCGGTCCTGCGGGCGCCCGTTATAGTGATAGCCGTCGCAGACGAACACCACCCTGGGCGCAATCTGCCCGAAGCGGTCCAGCACCGCCCGGGCGCCAAAGTCAGGCGAACAGGACGACCACACGGCACCCAGGCTGGCCGCCGCCAGCATGGCGACCATCGCCTCCGGAATATTCGGCAAATACCCCGCCACCCGGTCACCGGGCTGCACGCCGAAACTGCGCAGTGCCGCCGTCATGGCGCCGACCTGGGTGGCAAGCTGCGCATAGCTCAACGCGCGCCGCGCGCCGGTCTCGTCCCGAAACACCAGCGCCGGGTGGTCATCGCGGTAGCGCAGCAGGTTCTCGGCGAAATTGAGCCTGGCGCCGCGAAACCACACCGCCCCCGGCATGCGCTCGGCGTGTTCGAGGACCGCCTGCGCCGGCGCGTGCTCGACGATGCCGCAAAACGTCCACACCGCGGCCCAGAAGGCAGCCGGCTCCGCCACCGACCAGTCGTACAGCCGCGCGTAATCAGCGCCTGGCAGATAGCGGTCGATGAAGGCCGTCAGGTTGGCAGCGGCGACGCGACGCGCGGACGGCCGCCACAGGGGGCCGGTCAGTTGGCTCATGGCGGTTTCCGAAACAGCCGCGCCCGCGTTTTCGTGCTGGAAAACGCGGGCGCGAGAGAAGATGAGGGCGGGGTGCCTAGTTACAGCGCGCGGTGCGACCCGTCACAGAATGGCGGCGTCTTGGTGTGCTTGCAGCCACACCAGGCCAGGGTGGCGGTTTGCGTGACCTCGTGCTGCAGAGGCGTGAAGGCCGTACCCTTGTGCGCGCCGTCACAGAACGGCTGATCCCCGGACTTGCCGCAGGCACACCACCAGTAGGTACCGGGCTCGGTTTCCTCGACGTAGGGGCTCTTCTGGGCAACCTGCGGATCGGACATGTCGGACTCCCTGCGTGGTTCGCGTGGATAGCTATTAAGGTTTCGCCGCGGCGCCGGAACACCGCCCGGCCAACGCGCCGACCGATGGAACACGGCCCGGGCGGCAGTGTCAAGCACGTCCGGCCGATGCTGGCACAATGCCCGCCCACAGTCGCCTGCCCGGAAAACGCTTTTGCCGCCTGTCTGTTCCAGTCCCGTTGCGCTGTCACGCCGTCTGTCGGTGGCGCCGATGATGGACTGCACGGACCGCCACGCCCGGTACCTGCTGCGCCTGATTTCTCGCCACACGTTGCTGTATACCGAAATGGTGACGGCGCAGGCCCTGCTGCGCGGTGACCCGGACTACCTGATCGGCTACAGCCCGGCAGAGCATCCGGTGGCGCTGCAACTGGGCGGCAGCGATCCGACCCAGCTGCGGCGCGCAGCAGGCATCGGGGCTGATTTTGGCTACGACGAGATCAATTTGAACATCGGCTGCCCGTCTGACCGGGTGCAGGCCGGGCGGTTCGGCGCCTGCCTGATGGCCGAGCCCAATCTGGTCGGCGACTGTGTGGCGGCCATGCAGGCGGCGGTACAGCTGCCGGTGACGGTGAAATGTCGCATCGGCATCGACCGCAGCGACCAGGACGAGGATCTGTTTCATTTCGTCGAGGCAGTCGCTGCCAGCGGCTGCCGGCAATTCACCGTACACGCCCGAAAAGCCTGGCTGGACGGCCTGTCGCCGCGCGAGAACCGCGAAATTCCGCCGCTACGCTACGACACCGTGCACCGGCTGAAGCGCCTGCGGCCAGACCTGGAGATCGTCATCAACGGCGGCATCGTCGACCTTGAGCAGGCTCTCGCCCACCTGCGGCAGGTGGACGGCGTCATGATCGGCCGCGCCGCCTACCACTCGCCCTGGATATTGGCGCCCGCCGACCGCCTGATTTTCGGCGACGACGCCAGCAGCCCCAACCGCGCCGAAGTACTCGAACATTACCTGGAGTACCTGCAGAGCCAGTTCAGCATGGGCACGCCCCTGACCGCATTGAGCCGACCGCTGCTGGGCCTGTTTCAGGGCGAGCCGGGTGCTCGCGCCTGGCGTCGCACCTTGAGCGAGACCGCGCCGCAGACCGACGATGCGGCGGTGCTGCTGCGCGCCGCGCGCCGGGTGGTGCCCGATGCTGACCGACGTGCGGCAAGTATCGGCTAGGGAAACCGCTGATTCATTCAGCGCTTGCCCAGGCGAAACTCGCTTCGGTCCCCTTGCGGAGGGAAGATGCACAGCAGACAACCGGCCACTGATCCTTGATCGGCGAACGAGGGAGCGCAGACATGACCGACAAACCCGCCATCGTGATATCGATTGGAGACCCCGGCGGTATTGGCCCCGAGGTGTTGTGCAAGGCTCTTGCCAGCGGCCAGATCCATCCTCTGGCCCGCCCGGTGGCGGTCGGATCGGCGGAAGCGATGGAGATGGCCAACAAGGTCGCCGGTACCGGGCTTCGCGTGCGCCGGGTCACCCGCATGACCGAAGCCGGGCACGATCCCGGTTGCATTGACGTACTCGACAGCGGCAAGCTCGCGCCCGGGAACGTCACCCCCGGCGTGGCAACCGCAATCAGCGGCCGTGCCCAGCTGGACTGGGTGGTCGAGGCCGATGCCTTGTGCCGACGCGGCCAAGCCCAGGGTTTCGTCATGGGCGTGATCAACACCACCGCGCTGGAGCTGGCTGGCGCTTGGGATGAAATCGAAAAACTGGTCGAACCCCAACCCTACGCCAGCTATCTGCTGGTAATTACCGGTCCGCTGCGGGTGGTACACATGGTGCACCACCGCCACGTACGCGAGGTCTGTGACCTGATCAAGAAAGACCTGGTCCTGCACGCACTGGAGGCAACCCAGCAGAACTTCGAGCGCTGGGGTATCAAGGCACCGCGAATCGCCGTATCGGGCTGGAATCCCCATGCCTACGGGCCGGAAGACCAGGGCGAGATCGCACCGGGCGTGGAAATGGCCCGCGCCAAGGGCATCAACGTGACCGGCCCCATCTCGCCGGACACCGTCTACCGTCAGAACATCGAGGGGCAATACGACGTCGTGCTCGCCATGTCGCACGACCAGGGCCACATCGCCATCAAGACCTGGGGCTTCCTGGGCAACTGCTCGGTCACCCTGGGCATGCCGTACATATCCACCTCGGTGGCGCACGGCACCGCCTACGACATCGCCGGCAAGGGCGTGGCCAAGGCCGACAACATGCTCGAAGCGCTGAAACTCACCGCCAACCTGGCAGCCGGCAGGGGTTTTCCGAACGCGCCGAATGCGGCAGCCGCCTGAGAGCCAGGCGCCAGGTGGTCAGAACCCTCTGCTAGATCAGCCCGTGATCAATGTCCTGCCCCAGGCGCACCTGGGCGTACAGCTCGCCCATGTTGTCCAGGTTCATGCCGGCGTGGCTGTTGATGGCATGAATGTCGCGCCAGCAGCGCTGGATGACGTTGCCCTCATGCAGGGCGCTGCCGCCGCTGGCCACGAACAGGCGCTCCACCGAGCGGGTCAGCATTGTGGTGGCGTAGGCGCCCTCGAACAAGGCGCGCGCGCGCAGGACTTTGGTTGACTGCGTGCCGACATCGGCCAGTGCTTTCAACTCGTCGCAGTTGCGTTTGATCAGCAGGCCCGCGGCGTCGATCTCGGCGGCTGACTCCACCAGGCGCAGCTGGGCCGTGGATTTGTCAGCCTGTTTACCGGCGCCGAACACCATCATGCGCGACTGCAAGCGGTCCTCATAGGCAGCAAGGGCTGCTTGCGCGGCGCCCCAGGCCGGCGCAATCAGCGAGCACACGGACGCCGCGAAGAACGGCTGCTTGTACAGGGGGGCGGTGTTGATCTCGCGCCCCGGCGCGATGTCCTGCGCCACCTTGCTCAGCGAGAACATGCGATGCGTGGGCACGAAACACTCGGTGACCGTAATGTCCTTGCTGCCGGTGCCCTTGAGCGCCACCACGTCCCAGCTGGTGTGGTCGATCTGGTAGTCACCGACCGGCACCACGCACTGGAAATATTCCGGCGGGCCGCCGTGGTCATCGTCCACCAGCACGCCCAACAGAGCGTAGCGCGCGTGGTCGCAGCCGCTGGCAAAGGTCCAGCGACCGCCCCGGATCTCGATTCCGCCGGCCACCTTGGTGATCGTGCCGGACGGCACAAACGGCGTGCAGGACTGGGCGTCCTGGTCTTCGCCCCAGATGTCCTGCTGCGCCTGCGGTGGAAAGTAGCCCAGATAAAAGTTGTGGATGGCCAGGATCGCCAGCACCCAGGCGCTGGAACAACAGCCGCTGCGACCGATCTCGCGCGTGACTTCGAGCAGCGTGTACATGTCGTGCTCGTAACCGCCAAAACGCTTCGGCTGCAGGATGCGGTAGAAGCCGGCATCGCGAAAATCGGCAAAACTGTCGTCCGGCAGGCGGCCCAGGCGCTCGCACTCCAGGGCGCGCCCGGCGATGACAGGCGCCAGGTCGCGGGCACGGCCAATCAGCTCCTGGACGGTTGGGATACTCGAACTCGACATGGCAAAAACTCCTTGATTGGGCGTGTGCCTGCTCGTCAGCCCGTTACCGGGCCGGCACCAGACAAAACAATGTAACGATCAGCCGGCGTCACTCTCGCCCAGCAGCCGATCGACTTGCGACTGGTACTGAGCGCGGCGCGGCGTATGGAAATGCAATTGCCGCGACAGGAACGGATCGCCGGCAAAGAAAATCTCATAGATTTCCTGTCGGCCGCCGAACTCGCCAGCCACGGCGTCCCAGGCCAGCTTCATGACCTGCACCCGCTCACGGGCGCTGGCGCCCGCACCAGACATATAGGTTTCAAGATCGGCCGCGGTGTCCGGGTTGGCGAAATCCGCTTCGGTCACCGTCATCACCAGGCTGGAGCTGCCCATCAGGCGGATCAGCTCGTTGACCTTGGTGTTCACTTCGGGCAGGAAAAACCGCAGCATCGAGATGCCGACCATGCCGCGATTGGGCGAAGCGAAAAGGGAGGCCGTCTCGCGCGCCACATCTTCCAGCACGAAGTTCGGATCGGCCTGCTTGGCGAATTCTTCCTGGGCGTTCACCACCACCTCACTGGCGGAGGCTTCCACCAAGCCGTCAGCAATCTCGTTCAGCGCCAGGAACTCGCCAAGCAGTTGCTGGTAGTGCGGCAATTCGCTGCGCCCCAGTACGTCGGCCATCTTGCACGCCAGGCCCGTCATGAAGCGCAGCTTGGCCCGGCCGCGCAAATTGGCCTGCAGCAGGAGGTATCCCGGAAAGCTCGGTGCCATCATGTTGTAGGCAACGAGGTCGCGATAGATGAACACCCGCTCCCAGGGCACCAGCACGTTGTCGAACACCGCCAGCGCGTCGCCCTCGTCGAAGCGTTCGGCCAGCGGCCGGTCGTAACGGCTGCCGCCACGGGCGTAGCTTTCGCGGCCCAGGAATTTGAGGCCCGGCGTCGCCACCGGCACCGCAAAGCACAGGGCGTATTCCTCCTCCCCCGGCCGGCGCGGCATGAACGGCCCAACCCACAGTTCGTTGCTGACCGCCGCCAGCGTGGACAGCATGCGCGCACCACTGACCACGATGCCGGCATCGGTCTCGCGCACGGCCCTGAGCGTGCGTTGCGCCGACATATCCTTGCTGTAATCGCGCTTCGGGTCAGCCAGCGTGTGGGTGAGGCAGATGTCCTCGTCGCGGCAATATTCCCAGTAGCGGATGGCGTTGTCGGCGAACGCTTTGTCCTTGTGCCCGAGCACGTGTGGGGCAATCACCGCCGCGTCGGTGACGAAGGCATTCATGAAGTCCGGCAGGCGGCCCATCAGGCCATAGGTGGCTTCCTTGCGCGCAGCCTCGCCGCGGACGCGCTGCTGCACTTCGTCCACGGTACGCGCTGCCAGAAAGGAATTGCTGACCGGCTTGCCGTCCTTGGGCGAGGCAAAGGTGTAATCGGCTTGTAGCGCCGGGTCGTGAAATGAATCGTAATGCTCGCCGACGCTGCCCAGAATGCCGGCCAGTGGCGCGTAGCGGGTCACGTCCCGCACCCGCTGGCCCGCGATGTAAAGCGCCCGATCGTCAGCCAGGCTCGCGATGTACTGAGCCCCAGTGCGAATGCCCATCCCTGTTCTCCTCCAGCCGGCCGGGCATCAAGTGGCTCCGGCGATTGTTATCGTCGCTGGATTGTCAGTCGTCGGACACAACCGGGCAAGCCATCACGCCGACGCGCATGACCGCGGTCATGCGGATAGCGCCGCCGACAGTTTGCGGTGCGCCGCGCGCAGCAAGGATTCGGTGGTCGGCCAGTCGATGCACGGATCGGTCACCGACACGCCGTAGCGCAGCTGCGTCAGATCCTCGGGGATCGGCTGGTTTCCGGCCTCAATGTTGCTCTCCAGCATCAAGCCGACGATGGAGCGATTGCCTTCCAGCATCTGGTTGACGCAGTTTTCCAACACCAGGCCCTGCAGCTCGGGCTTCTTGCTGCAAT
>NZ_JBFIII010000107.1 GCF_041601295.1 Immundisolibacter sp. | reverse complement strand
GCAGGCTTTACGCCAGCGGCGAGTACCGGCGAATCCTGGAGGAGCACGGCGTGCTGCCCAGCATGGGACGCACCGGGGACTGCTACGACAATACACCCGCCGAGAGCTTCTTCAGCACGCTCAAAAACGAGTTGGTCCATGGCATCCATTTTCAGGATCGCGACCACGCGCGCCGCGAGGTCGTGTCGTACATCGAGGGTTTCTACAACCGCAGGCGCCTATACCAGGCGCTGGGCTACCTCAGTCCGACGGCGTTCGAGCACAGATTGGCGGTATCTTCTTTAACTCGTCCGTCAAACCCGGGATAGCCCAAACCGCAATTAGGACAATAGGGGGCAACCTTCAAGTTGTACTTGGGGATTGGCAGTATCCTTGTGATTCTAGGAACTGCGTTGGGCTTGGTGCTCCGAAACAAAATAGTGGAAGTTGACCTGGGCTTAAATCCCTTCGATCCTGATCGCCTCCCCAAACCGCTCGAAGTCTTTCGTGTTGTGCGTGAGCAGCGCCGGAATGCCATAGGCCTGCATGGTGGCGACGATGTTGGTGTCATGCACCTGTTTGCCGCCAATCTGAAAATCCCCCATCAGCTTGACGAGTTGGCCGGTGACGGCGGCAGTGTCGTCCGCCACTTGAAAACGCTCTATGAACTGATCGATCTGTTCGAGCGCCGTGGCCTTTGGCAGGTTCTCGAAGGCCTGGGGCCGGGTCATCGTAACCAGATACTCACGAATGATCTGGCGGCTGATCCAGATCGTTCGGTTGGCTTGGTAGGCGGCATTGATTGCCGCCAGCGCCTGTTCATGAAATGGCGTTTCGATAACATTGGCGTAGACCAGGACGTTGGTATCGACGAACAGCGCGTTATCGTCCATCGTCGCCATACATATCCTCGCGGCGTAGACTCAAATCCTCGGGCCACTTGCCGACGCTGATCACCGGAAAATCCAGTGGCTCGCGCTTAGCGTGCTGTTTTGCCCGTGCTCTCTGTTTCAAGAAATCCACAAAATCCTCGACCTCGGCGATGCGTTCAGCCGGTAGTGATTGAATCTTCTCCACCAGGTCCTGCATAGGTTCTGTCTGAATGCTCATGTTCTGTTCCCTCCGTCAGCCGATGGCGGCCTTGGGGCCGGTCAGTTCGCGGAAACGGTGCTTGAGGATCACCAAGTCCAGAATCTCCTTGGCCAGGTTCTTCTCCCGATCCGTCAGGGTGTCTACCTCAAGGAATGGGGATCACCTTGAAGCGCCATGGCGCGGATCTGATCGGTCTGTGTCCGCTCCATGATGATCATAACCGAGCTTGGTGATCAGCCCAAAGAACAACCTTTGGCACTGGGTAGTCTCAAGAGTCAAGTGCAACACGGTTGGAAAATTTGGCCATCTCTTCGGCCATGACTTCGGCGGGCGTTTTCCAGCCGAGCGTCATGCGCGGACGATTGTTCATGAGTCGCGCGATGTCGTTGAGTTGGGTCTGACTGACACCGGAAAGGTCGGCGCCTTTCAGCAAGAATTGTCGGAGCAATCCGTTGGTGTTTTCATTGCTGCCGCGTTGCCAGGGGGCGTGCGGATCGGCGAACCAGATGTCCAGATTGAGCCGCCGTGCCAGCTCGACGTGGCGCGCCATTTCGCTGCCGCGATCGTAAGTGAAACTCTCGCGCAGGAAGGCGGGCAGTCGGCTCATCTGGCGCGTGAAACCGACCGGCCCATCGTTGGCGGTGCAACCGTCCATGCGGCTACGACGGCGCCGACAACCCGGTCACCAGCACCGACCCCAATGGCCACCAGACCGGCACCGTTTACGACCCCGGCAACCGCCTGATCGAGCAGATCGACGCGCTCGCCGGCAGCACCCACTACCAGTACAACGCCAACGGCCAGATCAGCGCCCCCAACGGCGCCAGCACCGCCTACCAGGTCGATCCCCTGGGGCGGGTGATCCAGGAAACCGGCCCGGACCGGGGCACCGTGAGCTACAGCTTCGACCTGAACAACAACCTGACCGGCCTGACCGACGCGCGCGGTGTCACGCGCAGCTACCGCTACGACGCCCTGGACCGCCTGACCGGCATCGCCTACCCGGACGGGACCCAGAACGTCAGCTTGAGCTACGATACCTGCGCCCACGGCAGCGGCCGGCTGTGCGCCATCACCGATCACAGTGGCAGCACCGGCTACGCCTACGACGCCTACGGCAACCTGACCGCCAAGACCGACACCCGGGAGGGCATCGCCTACACCCAGACCTACCAGTACAACGCCAGCCACCAGAGGGTGGCCATGACCCTACCCAGCGGGCGCACCGTCAGCTACCGCCGCGACGCCGTGCAGCGGATCAGCGGCATCGACAGCACGCTTGGCGGCGTCGCCCACAGCCTACTGGACGTGCAGTACAGCGCCGCCGGCCAGGTCACCGGGCGCAGCTACGGCAACGGCGTGACCGAAACCCGCCAGTACGACCTGCAAGGGCGCCTGACCCAGCTGACCGTGGGCAGCGTCGACCAGACCCTGATGGCGTATGACGCCAGCGGCAACCTGCTGACCCGCGCCAACACCAGCATCGCCAGCGCCTACGGCTACGACGCCCTGGACCGGCTGACCCAGCAAGTCCACGGCGCCAGCCAGACCGACTACCGCTACGACGGCAACGGCAACCGCCTGGGGCAGGTCAGCGACGCCGGCGCGCAGACCTACGCCTACAGCCCGACCAGCAACCGCCTGAGCGCCATCGACAGCCAGCCGCTGAGCCACGACGCCGCCGGCAACCTGACCCAGGACGCCCAGGGCCGGACCTACCACTACGACCAGGCCGGGCGTTTGAGCGCCGTCGAGCAGGGCGCCACCACCCTGGCCAGCTACCGTTACGGCGCCGACGGCCTGCGCAGCCACAAGGTGGTGGGTGGCGCGGTCACCGTGTACCTGTACGACCTGCGCGGCAACCTGATTGGCGAGGCGGCCGGCGACGGCAGCCCGCTGCGGGACTACCTGTGGCACGATGACGTCCCAGTGGCACAGATCGACCAGCAGGCCGGCGAGATCCTCACCTACCTGCACGCCGATCACCTGCAAACCGCCCGCCTGGCGACCGATCAAAGCCAGGCCATCGTCTGGCGCTGGGAGGGCAGTGCCTTTGGCGACACGCCAGCGGAAGAACTGTCCACCGTCACCGTGAACCTGCGCTTCCCGGGGCAGTACTTCGACAGTGAGACCGGGCTGCACTACAACTGGAACCGGTATTATGATCCGGCCACGGGGCGGTATATTACGAGTGATCCGATAGGGTTAGGTGGTGGGACTAACACCTACGCCTACGCAAACGGGAACCCGCTGTTCTGGGTCGACCCCTGGGGACTGTACCCGAATTGCTTCAGAGGGATTCCGCGAGTTTCTACGTCGACTAAGACTATTTTCGACGAGCAAATACTCCTGCAGTTCCGCATTCTGCATCCGCAGAATTATCGTCCCTCGGCTGGCGGTAACTTTCCTCCTGGAGGCGGCAAGCTGCCGATTGGGCCAGAGGTCGGGGTGGACTGGTGGCTCTGGGAACACACCCTGAAACGTATCAGTGAGTTTAAGATTACAAAAACCATTACTGTTACAACCATCTGGTGCGAGGAAGAGCGCAACTGCGAAAAATTTCGCTGGGACAACGATGACATCAAAGAGCAGGAACGAAAGGAACTAGTTGACGAACTCCTGAGGTGGTTCAATCGGAAGCTGTATAAAGCTGGCACTAATAGTTGGCCACTACCGTAGTGGTACCAAATTCATGAAACGAATGATGTTGGTATTCGTAAGTATGGCCATGGTTGCGTTGTCGAGCGTATTGTCTGCGGAGCAGAACAAACTTTTTGAGTTGGTGTGTCACGAGACTGACGTAGATGAGGTGTACAACGCTATCAATAACGTTGAATGGTCTAACGCCAATCTCGCGGCGGTCCGCACACTTTGGAGAGAAAATTTGAATAAGTACTCTAAAGTGCCTCGAAGTGCATCGGACGTCGATATGATTCGGCTGGCGCTCGCGAACGTACTTATTCAGGCAACTCGTCATTGTCGCGCCAGTGGCATAGAAATGAACGAGTTACACAGCTTCGTTCTATCAAAAACGAAGTCTGAAGACTTGAGTGTTCGGGGGCAAGCAACCTATCTTATTGGGCTGGCCGGGGATGAATCAGATATCCCATTTCTCGTATCCGTTGTTGAATCAGAAAAAGAAGGCTACGCAGAGGGAGGGGCGCTATCGATATCGTTTATTCACAGCGAAAGAGGTCTGGATGCTTTGCGGAACTTAGTGAGGAAGGTCTCTCGACCGTCGTTGAGGGTGTTTCTTCGGGACTTGGTCGAGACATACGGGGCGTATCCTCTCAAGGAACAATCGGAAGGGTGCTTGAATTACTTGAATTAAAGCGGCCAGGCTCGAATACTTCGATGATCAGCGAAACCGATGAGCGCGGCTTCAGCTCGCTGCGTACCACTACGACCAGGCCGGGCGTTTGAGCGCCGTCGAGCAGGGCGCCACCACCCTGGCCAGCTACCGCTACGGCGCCGACGGCCTGCGCAGCCACAAGGTGGTGGGTGGCACGGTCACCGTGTACCTGTACGACCTGCGCGGCAACCTGATTGGCGAGGCGGCGGGCGACGGCAGCCCGCTGCGGGACTACCTGTGGCACGATGACGTCCCAGTGGCACAGATCGACCAGCAGGCCGGCGAGATCCTCAGCTGCCTGCACGCCGACCACCTGCAAACCGCCCGCCTGGCGACCGATCAAAGCCAGGCCATTGTCTGGCGCTGGGAGGGCAGTGCCTTTGGCGACACGCCACCGGAAGAACTGTCCACCATCACCGTGAACCTGCGCTTCCCGGGGCAGTATTATGATCAAGAGACCGGGCTGCACTACAACTGGAACCGGTACTATGATCCGGCCACGGGGCGGTATACAACATCAGACCCAATCGGTCTCGACGGTGGACTCAACACCTATCTCTACGCGGGAGCCAATCCCTTGCGGTATACCGATCCAACAGGTGAAAGCGCGGTAGTAGGGGCGCTTCCGATTGCGGGCGGATTTGCGGCGGCGGATGGTCCTTTCCCGTTCGGTGATGTTGTCGCTGGGTTAATTATCACGGGTGCTGTGATTTACGATATGTGCTCGGATGATGACGAAGACGATGGTTGCGAAGCGCTGTATCAGAGCACCCTTAGAACATGTGCGTCCCTGACAGGACGTACACGGTTCGCTTGTTCGAGGCTGCAAGAATTAACAGAGAGCAGTGCTACCAAGAAAGAGGGAAATAGATCTATTGAGGTTCAAGATGGCCAATTATATTGCGGAAAGGCATCTCCTATTCTCTGAAAAGGGTGGCTCCGCCAAAAGAAATCTATGGGTCAGAGTTTCAGCTCCGAGCCCCATTGATCAGGAGACTGTCAAGTTTCCCGTGGATGATGATATGGCGGTATGTCATGTAGAGTTCAATGGTTTAGATGAGCATAACTTTAACGTGTATGGGATGGACTCGTTGCAAGCCGTAAACATGGCATCGAATATTGAGGCCGTACTAGAGAGACTTAGCAAGAAGTACGATTTCTACTGGCCCTCTGGCGAGCCTTATTTTGATGACGATAATACAGGTGCGGAGAAATAGAACTGTCTCCCCTAAGCCCCGCGTTCGCGGGGCTTCCTCAACCATCATCCCACGGTTTTTTCTCCTGCCCGGCGACATCGCGGCGGCCGTGCATGACGGCGAGAATGAGCACGCGCTCGGGTTCCAGGCGATACATCACGCGATAGCCTTTCACGATAATTTCCCGCAGCGCTTTATCCTCGGCCTCCGGGATCATCCGGCCGCTTTCCGGAAAGTCCCTCAGTCGCCGCGTGGCGAGCACCGCCTTCTCGCCGAAGCGCCGGGCATAAAACGCCGAATCGCGGCTGATGTAGCGCACCAACTCATCGAGATCATCGCGCGCCAGATTCGACCATTCAACGCGCATCGTTGAGGTAGCGCTTTTCCATCTCTTCCTGCGACGTCACCTTGCCTTCCTCCGCCGCCTGAAGCGAACGCTCCAGCTTCTGGCGCACATAGAGGGCGTACATGGCGTCGTCGAAGGTGGCCTGCTCCGGCAGGTGCTCGGCGATGTCGTGGACGATTTGCTTGACGGTTTGCATGATGAACTCTCCTCACGAAGCTTGTTGAATCACTGTATCGATCATCTCGATCACAAACTTTTGCTTGGCGCGCGGCAAGAGGCTAACGCGCTCCATTTGCGGCTGCGGTTTGGGCGTGGGGCCGCGCTTGCCGCCGGTTGCTCTGCCGTCCTCGTCCAGTCGCAGTTCATCGATGGACGTGGCCAGCAGCGCGGCCCAAATCGGTAGCGCCGACACCGGATTACGCCGCCGACCCACCGCGTAGGAAACGGCCGTTTGCTGGGAGACGCCCAGGGTGTCCGCCATCTGAATTTTGGTGATCCCCCGCGCCTTGCGCAGTTCGGCCACGCGCAAAACAATAGGCGACAGACCACGTTTTATCAATCCAGACCCCGCCGGCCGGCGACGGCAGCCCGCTGCGGGACTACCTGTGGCACGATGACGTCCCAGTGGCACAGATCGACGCCATGGGCACCGACACGCTCACCTACCTGCACGCCGACCACCTGCAAACCGCCCGCCTGGCGACCGATCAAAGCCAGGCCATTGTCTGGCGCTGGGAGGGCAGTGCCTTTGGCGACACGCCAGCGGAAGAACTGTCCACCGTCACCGTGAACCTGCGCTTCCCGGGGCAGTACTATGATCAAGAGACCGGGCTGCACTACAACTGGAACCGGTACTATGATCCGGCCACGGGGCGGTATATTACGAGTGATCCAATTGGGTTCGCAGGAGGAATTAACCCCTATGGCTACGTTACTAGCAATCCCCTCCGGTTTATCGATCCATTGGGGCTCGCTATTATGGGCCGATGGGACGGGAACAGGGCAGCATCCGTTATGGGCACGATCGATAGGATCGAACTGTTAGATTTTGGCGTGCGTTTGATTACTGCATCAGTGTCAATTGCGGAAGTCTTCGTGTCCGGAACTGGGGTGGCTACGGGTGGAATTATTTGCACGGAAACTGATGATTGCTCTGGTGAAGTTCTTAGGCCCTGTTAACAATCAGGTTTAGACTACGGCTCCAACTCATTACAGGAGTTGGACCGATGGTTAGACGCACGCTACGCGATGACCAATGGGAGCGGATCAAAGACCTGTTGCCGGGCAAACCGACGGATCCTGGCGCCACCGCCGCAGACAACCGACGGTTCATCGAGGCGGTGCTGTGGGTGCTGCGAACCGGCGCCCCGTGGCGCGATCTGCCGCCGGTGTTGGGCCACTGGCACACGACGTACATGCGCTTCTCGCGCTGGCACAAGACCGGCGTGTGGCAACGACTCCTGGACGCAGTCAGCGGCGACGCCGACCTGGAAGAAGTCTTCATTGACAGCACCGCCATCCGCGCCCACCTGCATGCCGCCGGGGCACCCAAAAAAACGGCACTCAGGCATTGGGCCGCTCTCGTGGCGGCTTCGGAACGAAGATTCACCTGATCGCCGACGCCTTGGGCAATCCGCTGACGTTCCGGCTCACCGCGGCGCAGGAGGCCGACATCACGCAAGCGCACGCGCTGCTGGCCTCCATTGACCCACCCGCCGCCGTGATCGCCGACAAAGGGTACGACGCGGACGCCTTCGTCCAGGCCATCGCCGACACCGGTGCCCACGCGGTGATCCCACCGCGGCGCAACCGCCATCAACCCCGGTCCTGGGACACGCATCGCTACCGCGCCCGGCATCTGATCGAAAACCTGTTCGCGCGCCTCAAGCAATTCCGCCGCCTCGCCACACGCTATGACAAACTCGCTTCGCATTTCGCTGCCTTCATCCTGCTCGCCTGTACCTGCGTATGGATGGCATGATTGTTAACAGGGCCTAACCTCCGCGGACCGCTAGCGGCTAAAAGGCCCGATCTGTGGTGGATGAGGAAAATATCATGTTCTGATCTCGAATTCTGCACGGTAGGGCTTGGCGTGTAGACGCAACAGGCACAGTTGGTGCGTTGATCTTGGGCGGTTTAAGGGATCCCCTCACGTAGGCCGGACATGGCGCGCCCCAGACCAGTGACATACCTGAAACGCGTAGCCACGCTTCAGGAAAAACCAGCAACCGGGTGCGGCACGTAGGCCTCTTCCAGCACCGTAATCTCCTCCGGCGTGAGCTTGAGCGACGACGCGGCCAGCGCGTCCTCCAGGTGCTGGGGCGTGGACGCGCCGATGATCGGGGCGGTGATGGCCGGCTTGGTCAGCATCCAGGCCAG
>NZ_JBFIII010000106.1 GCF_041601295.1 Immundisolibacter sp. | reverse complement strand
GAGATGGTGATGCCGGGGGACAATGTGAACCTGCAGGTGTCGCTGATCACGCCGATTGCGATGGATGACGGCCTGCGGTTTGCGATCCGCGAAGGTGGCCGTACCGTGGGCGCCGGTGTCGTCGTCAAGGTGATTGAGTAAATAAGATCAAGTTACGGTCGACCAGAGTCGGCGCATCGGGTGTTTCGGGGTACAGGCCAGTAGCTCAATCGGTAGAGCGGCGGTCTCCAAAACCGCAGGTTGGGGGTTCGATTCCCTCCTGGCCTGCCAATCCTGGGCCGGATCCCGTGAGCCAACTCGAAGGCTTTATGCAACATGGCAGTTAATGCGCCGGTGGCGAGACAGGATTTTGCTGATCGACTCAAGTTGATCCTGGCGGCCGGCTTGTTGGCGGCCGGCATTGTGGGTTTTTACCTGCTGGCCGATCAGGCGCAGGTGCTGCGGGTATTGGCGGTTCTGGCCGGCGTTGCGTCGGCGTTACTGGTCGCCGCCAGCAGCGGGCCGGGCGGGCGCCTGTGGGGTTTTTTCAAGGAGTCCCGTGCGGAGCTGCGGCGTGTGGTGTGGCCAACACGACGCGAGACGGGGCAAACCACGGCTGTGGTGTTCGTCGCGGCGGTCGTCGTTGGGATCATGCTGTGGCTGTTTGATTGGGTAATCAGTCTCGCAATCGGGGCATTCATGGGTTTGGGAGGCTGACCGGTGGCGATGCGATGGTTCGTGGTGCACGCCTACTCGGGGTACGAGAAAACCGTGCAGCGCACGCTCAAGGAACGGGTAGCCCGGGCCGGCCTGGAAGGGAAGTTCGGCGACATCCTGGTGCCGACGGAAGAAGTCGTCGAGATGAAGGATGGCCAGAAGCGCTCCAGTGAGCGCAAGTTCTTTCCCGGCTACGTGCTGGTGCAGATGGAGATGGACGAGGAGACCTGGCACTTGGTGCGTAGTGTGCCGCGGGTGTTGGGTTTCATTGGTGGCAGCGGTGACAAGCCGGCGCCCATTACCGAGCGCGAGGCAGAAGAAATTCTGGACCGTGTGCGGGAGGGGCAGGACAAGCCGAAGCCGAAAGTACTCTTTGAAGTGGGCGAGATGGTGCGAGTCGCCGACGGCCCCTTCAACGATTTCAATGGCGTGGTGGAGCAGGTCAACTATGAAAAGAGCCGGCTCAATGTGTCAGTAATGATTTTTGGCCGGTCCACGCCGGTCGAACTGGATTTCTCCCAGGTAGAGAAAGCCTAGCTGCCCATGAGGGGGCAACGGGGAGCCGCAAGGCGTTATACCCGTCAATTGGAAATTTGAAATGGCAAAGAAAGTTACCGCTTACATCAAGCTGCAGGTCAAGGCCGGGCAGGCTAATCCGAGTCCGCCGGTTGGCCCGGCGCTGGGTCAGCGCGGCGTCAACATCATGGAGTTTTGCAAGGCGTTCAACGCCGAAACTGCCAGCATGGAGCCGGGCCTGCCAGTGCCGGTAGTGATCTGCGTGTATGAAGACCGCAGCTTTACCTTCGTCAAGAAGACCACGCCCGCGTCGGTATTGTTGCGTAAGGCAGCCAGCATCGCCAAAGGCAGCCCTAACCCCAACACCAACAAGGTTGGGTCGGTGACACGGGCGCAGCTGGAGGAAATCGCCAAGGCCAAGGAGCCGGACCTCACGGCGGCTGATCTTGACGCCGCGGTGCGCACCATTGCCGGTAGCGCCCGCAGTATGGGATTGACCGTGGAGGGCGTCTGACATGGCACTTAGCAAAAGACGTAAAGCGATTAACGCCAAGCTGGACAGTCGCCGGCTGGTGCCATTGGCCGACGCACTGGGCCTGCTGAAGGAATTGACCAGCGCCAAGTTCGACGAGTCGATGGATGTGGCCATCAATCTGGGTGTGGACCCGCGCAAATCGGATCAGGTGGTGCGTGGCGCCACCGTGTTGCCTCATGGCACCGGCAAGCGCGCCCGCGTGGCCGTATTTGCACAGGGTCAGGCAGCCGAGGCGGCGACCGCCGCTGGCGCTGACGTGGTCGGTATGGAAGATCTCGCCGAGCAGATACGCGGTGGCGACCTTGATTTCAGTGTGGTGATTGCCGCGCCGGATGCCATGCGCGTGGTTGGCACCCTGGGCCAGGTCTTGGGCCCACGGGGTCTGATGCCAAACCCCAAGGTGGGCACCGTGACTGCCGATGTCGCACTCGCTGTCAGTAATGCCAAGAAGGGTCAGGTGCGCTTCCGTACCGATAGGGCCGGGATTGTGCATTGCGTGATTGGTCGCGCGTCGTTCCAGGTGGACGCCCTGCGCGACAACCTGCAGGCGGTGCTGGCTGAGGTCCACAAACTCAAGCCGGCGACGGCCAAGGGCATGTATCTGCGCAAAGTGACGGTGTCCTCGACCATGGGGCCGGGTATTTCTGTTGACCCGGCTAGCCTCGGCCTGTAGCCGGCGGCCCAACAGCATTAATCAACTTTAAGGACTTTGGCCGTGGCGACCATTCTTGAAACAAAACAGGCGGTAGTAGCCGAAGTGGCTGCTGTAGCGGCACATTCCCCGGTGATGGTTGGGTTGGATTTGAGCGGCCTGACGGTCAGCGAGCTAACCCGGCTGCGGCGCGAGGCGCGCCGGTCCGACGTTTACCTCAAGGTGGTCAAGAACACCCTGTTGCGGCGCGCGGTGACCGGTACCGGGTTCGAGTGCGTGCGTGAAACGCTCAAGGGCCCCCTTTTGGTGGCGTTTTCGCGTGATGAGCCGGGTGCCGCGGCGCGCATGATGCGCGATTTCCGCAAGGCCAACCCCAAGGCGGACGTGCGGCTGGTGGCTGTGGCCGGGCGTTTGCTGGGTCCGCAGGATCTCGATGCGGTGGCCAAGCTGCCGACGCGTGATGAAGCGCTGGCTCAATTGATGGGCGTGATGAAGGCGCCGATTGCCAAGCTGGTACGCGTGCTTGCGGCGCCCAATAGCAAGCTGGTACGTACGCTGGCAGCGGTGCGGGATCAGAAACAGGGTTAGTTAGGTCGGCCAGCGCTGCTGGACGTTATTTTTTTGAAAATTTCCGTTTTTCGTTCTTAGGAGTCAGGATCATGGCGGTTAGCAAGGAAGAAATTCTCGACGCGATTTCCAGCATGACGGTGATGGAGATCGTCGATCTCATCGGCATGATGGAAGAGAAATTCGGCGTCAGCGCAGCGGCGTTCGCCGCCGCACCGGCGGCAGCGGCGGCGGCCGATGGCGGCGCGCAGGCCGAGGAGCGCACCGAATTCGACGTTGTAATGACGAGCTTCGGCGACAACAAGGTCAACGTCATCAAGACGGTGCGCGGCATCACCAGTCTGGGCCTGAAAGAGGCCAAGGATTTGGTGGAAGCCGTGCCGGCCACCATCAAAACCGGCGTGCCGAAAGCTGAGGCCGAGGAAGTGGTGAAACAGTTGACCGAGGCAGGCGCTGCGGCTGAGGTCAAGTAATCCTTGCCGAGTTGCGTCAGCGTCAGCCGACTGGACGCTTTTGCTGTAGGTCTTGGCCGCATCTGGCGGCCAGGCCTGCTGTTACCCGAAGGAAGATCCTTGGCGGGCCAAGTGGGTGTAAGCCACCGGCTGGGCCGCGTCCGGGGTCTTCTTTTGTTTTTTGTTGACTCGTTCGGTTGCCGGAGGCGGGCAGTGCTTCGCCGCGCCGTCGGCGTTGAGTGTCACCCGTAAGGTTTAATCTGGGGGCTGGATCCATGGCTTACTCGTTCGCCGAGAAAAAGCGAATCCGCAAGAATTTCGGTCGTCGGCCGGAAGTGCTGGAAGTGCCGAATCTGCTGGAAATGCAGTTGGACTCGTATCGGCGTTTCCTGCAGACGGGTGTGACGCCGGAGCAGCGTGGCGACGTTGGCCTGCAGGCGGCCTTCCGTTCGGTGTTCCCGATTCAAAGCAGCACCGGCGTCGCCGCGCTCGAATTCGTCGAGTACCGACTGGGCCGGGCGCCGTTCGACGTCAAGGATTGCCAGGTGCGGGGCATGACCTACGCCGCACCCCTGCGCGCCCGCGTGCGGCTGGTCATCTACGACAAAGCCGGCAAGACCCGAGTGGTCAAGGACGTGCGCGAGCAAGAGGTGTACATGGGGGAAATCCCCCTCATGACCGACACCGGTACCTTCGTGATCAATGGCACCGAGCGGGTCATTGTGTCCCAGTTGCATCGGTCGCCCGGTGTGTTCTTCACTCACGACAAGGGCAAGACCCACTCGTCCGGCAAGGTGCTGTTCTCGGCCCGAATCATCCCCTACCGCGGTTCCTGGCTGGATTTCGAGTTCGATCCCAAGGATCTGATGTACGTGCGTATCGATCGGCGTCGCAAGATTGCCGCGACCGTGCTGTTGCGAGCGCTCGGCTATAGCGTTGAGGAAATTCTCGGTCTGTTCTTCGAGACCGACAAGCTGCACTTCAGCGGCGAGAAGATCACGCTCGACCTGGTGGCGGATCGTATGCGCAACCAGCAGGTCAGCTTCGACATTACCGATGCCAAGGGGAAAGTCATTGTGCCGGCCGGCAAGCGCATTTCGGCGCGTCAGGCAAAGCAACTTGAGGCGGCCGGTACGCGCAAGCTGGTGGTGCCGCCCGATTACCTGTTCGGGAAGATTCTGGCCAAGGACATCGTCGACTCGAGCAGTGGCGAAATCGTGGCCGAAGCCAATGCGGTGATCGACGAAGCGCTGCTTGAGAAATTGCAAGCCGCCGGTGTGCCGGACATCGAGGTGTTGCACGTCAACGACGTGGATCGTGGTCCGTATATTTCGGACACGCTGCGGATTGATCACACCACCGGCCGTCAGGACGCGCTGGTCGAGATTTACCACATCATGCGCCCGGGCGAGCCGCCGACCCGGGATGCCGCCGAGAACCTTTTCAATAATCTGTTCTTCAGCGGTGACCTGTACGACCTGTCAGGCGTCGGCCGCATGAAGTTCAACCGGGGCGTCGGTCGCCCAGAGACCACCGGTCCCGGCGTGCTGTCGCAAGAAGACATCGTTGCGGTGCTGCGCAGGCTGATCGATATCAAAAACGGTCAGGGCACTGTGGATGATGGTGATCATCTGGGCAATCGGCGCGTGCGTTGCGTGGGCGAGATGATCGAGAACCAGTTCCGTATCGGTCTGGTGCGCGTGGACCGGGCGGTGCGCGAGCGCTTGTCGTTCGCCGAATCCGAAGGCTTGATGCCTCAGGATCTGATCAATGCCAAGCCGGTGTCGGCGGTCATCAAGGAATTTTTTGGATCCTCGCAGCTGTCGCAGTTCATGGACCAGGTGAACCCGCTGTCGGAAGTGACCCACAAGCGACGCATCTCGGCCCTGGGCCCGGGCGGCCTTACGCGCGAGCGGGCCGGATTTGAAGTGCGTGACGTACATGCAACCCATTACGGCCGGGTGTGCCCCATCGAGACGCCGGAAGGCCCCAATATCGGTCTTATCAACTCGCTGGCGGTGTTTGCTCGCGCCAATAATTATGGCTTCCTGGAAACGCCGTACCGTCTGGTGCGTGACTCGCACGTTACCGACGAGGTGGTGTACATGTCGGCGCTCGACGAGCCCGAGTACGTGATTGCTCAGGCGAGTACCCAGCTGGGCGCGGATGGCGAGCTCACGGATGCCCTGATCTCCTGCCGTTTTGGTAACGAGTTCACCATGACCACGCCGGATCAGGTGCAGTTCATGGACGTGTCTCCGAGGCAGATCGTGTCGGTGGCCGCCTCGTTGATTCCCTTCCTGGAACACGATGATGCCAACCGGGCCCTGATGGGTTCGAATATGCAGCGTCAGGCAGTGCCGACCCTGCGCGCCGACAAGCCGCTGGTCGGGACCGGCATGGAACGCACCGTGGCGAGCGACTCCGGTACCGCGGTAGTCGCATTGCGCGGCGGCGTGGTCGATGCCGTGGACGCTGGTCGTATCGTGGTGCGCGTCGACGACAACCAGGCCGATGCCGGGACCTCTGGCGTGGATATCTACAACCTGACCAAATACACCCGTTCCAATCAGAATACCTGCATCAACCAGCGTCCCCGGGTACAGGCTGGCGATCACATCGTGCGTGGCGACGTGCTCGCCGACGGTTCGTCCACCGATGCCGGCGAGTTGGCGCTAGGCCAGAACGTGCTGGTGGCGTTCATGCCGTGGAGTGGTTACAACTTCGAGGACTCGATCATCATCTCCGAGCGGGTGGTGCAAGAGGACCGCTTCACCACCATCCACATTCAGGAACTGACCTGCGTGTCGCGTGACACCAAGCTCGGGCCGGAGGAAATCACCGCCGACATCCCAAATGTGGGTGAAGCGGCCCTGGCCAATCTGGATGAGTCCGGAATCGTCGCCATCGGTGCCCAGGTGCGCCCCGGCGACATCCTGGTCGGCAAGGTCACGCCCAAGGGCGAGACGCAGATGACGCCCGAAGAAAAACTGCTGCGGGCGATCTTCGGCGAGAAGGCGTCGGACGTGAAGGACACCTCGCTGCGTGTTTCGGCCGGTGTGGTCGGCACCGTGATCGATGTGCACGTGTTCACCCGCGAAGGGGTGAAGAAGGACGAGCGGACACGCGCGATCGAGTCCGAAGCGCTCGCCGGCGTCAAAAAGGATTTCGACGACCAGTACCGCATCACGGCCGACGACGCCTATTCCCGGATCGAACGTCTGCTGGTTGGCAAGCAGGCGCAGGTTGGCCCCAACAAGCTCAAAGCGGGCACCGTTATTAGCGCGGATTATCTTGGCACCGTGGAGCGTGAGCGTTGGGGCGAGATCGGGCTCAAGGATGCCGATGCCGCGGCTCAGGTCGAGCGCACTCTTGAGCAGCTTGCTCGCAAGCGCAAGGAGTTCGACGACCTGCAGGAAGAAAAGCGCAAGACCCTGACCACCTGTGAGGAGCTGCCGCCGGGCGTGCTCAAGATGGTCAAGGTGTTCGTGGCGCAAAAGCGTCGCGTGCAACCGGGCGACAAGATGGCCGGTCGTCACGGCAACAAGGGCGTCATTTCGGTCATCGTGCCGGCGGAAGATATGCCGTACATGGCCGATGGCACGCCGGTGGACGTGATCCTGAACCCGCTTGGCGTGCCCTCGCGAATGAACGTGGGCCAGGTGCTGGAAACCCACCTTGGCTGGGCTGCCAAGGTCCTGGGCCTGAAGATCGGTGGCCTGCTCGACAGCGGCGCCAAACCGAAGGAACTGCGCAAGTTCCTGGACACCATCTATAACCAAACCGGTGGTACGGGGGCGGAACTCGATGCCCTGAAAGACGACGAGCTGCGCGAGTTGTCACATAACCTGCGCGGCGGTGTTCCGATGGCCACGCCGGTGTTCGACGGCGCCCGCGAGGACGACATCAAGGCCATGTTGCGGTTGGCGGGCTTGCCCGAAAGCGGACAGACCACCTTGTACGACGGTCGCTCGGGCGATGTGTTCGATCGTGAGGTGACGGTTGGCTACATGTATATGTTGAAGCTGAACCACCTGGTCGACGACAAGATGCACGCCCGGTCCACCGGGCCTTACAGCCTGGTGACCCAGCAGCCGTTGGGCGGCAAGGCGCAGTTCGGCGGCCAGCGTTTCGGCGAAATGGAAGTTTGGGCGCTGGAAGCATACGGCGCCGCTTACACCCTGCAGGAAATGCTGACTGTGAAGTCGGACGACGTGAACGGTCGCACCAAAATGTACAAGAACATCGTGGATGGCGATTACCGCATAGAGGCAGGCATGCCCGAATCGTTCAATGTGTTGGTGCGGGAAATCCGCTCCCTGGGCATTGATATCGAACTCGAGCGCGAGTGAACACTGGTGGCAGCTTGCTGTTTCGGTCACCTAAAGCGGGGATAGGATCGTGAAAGAATTTCTCAACCTGATGAAGCAAACCACGGGCATCGATGATTTCGAGGCCTTTGTCATCGGGCTGGCGTCGCCAGAAAAAATCCGTTCCTGGTCGTGGGGCGAGGTCAAGAAGCCGGAAACCATCAACTACCGCACCTTCAAGCCGGAGCGGGATGGGCTTTTCTGCGCCAAGATATTTGGGCCGATCAAGGACTACGAGTGCCTGTGCGGCAAGTACAAGCGCCTGAAGCACCGCGGCGTGATCTGCGAGAAGTGCGGCGTCGAGGTCACACTGACCAAGACCCGTCGCGAGCGCATGGGCCATATCGAGCTGGCCAGCCCGGTGGCGCACATCTGGTTCCTAAAGTCCCTGCCGTCGCGCATGGGTATGGCGCTGGACATGGGCCTGAGCGAGATCGAGCGGGTGTTGTACTTCGAAGCCTACGTGGTCGTCGACCCGGGCATGACGCCCCTGGAGCGCGGCAAGCTATTGACGGACGAGGAGTACTACGAGGCCCGCGAGCAGCATGGTGACGAGTTCGATGCCCGCATGGGCGCCGAGGCCGTACGTGAATTGCTCAAGGCGCTCGACCTGCCGGCAGAAGCGCGTCAGATCCGTGAGGACATCCTCAACACCGGATCTGAGACCAAGCACAAGAAGCTGGTCAAGCGCCTGAAATTGCTGGAGTCGTTCCAGGAGTCCGGTAACCGGCCCGAGTGGATGGTGTTCACCG
>NZ_JBFIII010000105.1 GCF_041601295.1 Immundisolibacter sp. | reverse complement strand
CTTGCTCAGCCGCGCCGACGCCGCCCTGCGTCAGGCGCAAACAGACGGCGGCAACGCCTGGCGCCTGGCGCCTACTACCGAAGAAGTACGGGCGCGTTCGGCCAGTGCCTGGCGCGACCTGCTCACTACCTGCCTGCAACAAAACCAATGGAGGCTGTTCGCCCAACCGGTGCGGCGCCTGGACGGCAGCGGCACGACGCTACATCACGAAATCCTGCTGCGCCTGCCCACCGATGAGGGCCTGCTCTCGGCCGCGGATTTCATGCCCATGGCCTACCGGCACGGTCTTGCGACTCAAGTCGACAAAACAGTCATCGCCGCAGTCCTTGACCAGTGGCCCACCGCGGGGCCAGCTGACCTGCGCGTGGCGATCAACCTGAGCGCTATTTCGCTGACAGACGTCAGCTTTCATGGCTGGCTGCTGCAGACCCTGGACCGACACCCGGACCGGGCAAGCCGCCTGACCTTTGAAGTGCCCGAATACGGAGCCGCCCTTCACCTGACGGCGCTGCGTACCCTGATAAACGAACTTGCCCGCCGCGGCAGCGGCGTTGGCCTGGATCACTTCGGGCGGGGCTTCAACCCGTTCGGCTACCTGGCCGGCATCAAACCCAGTTATCTCAAAGTGGACGGACGTTACGTCCACAGCCTGCCGCAGGATGCGGACAGCCGCTTCTTTATCCGCACCCTGCGTGAAGTCGCCCATGGTCTGGACTGCCTGATCATCGCCGAAGCGGTCGAAAACGCGGACCAGCTGCGAGCCATCGAAGAGCTTCGGGTTGACGCTGCCCAGGGCCACCATCTAGCCACCCCCGAACCCTGGCCGCAGTTACCCGGATAGCGCAGTTCACAGGATGGCGTCGTCCTCGTCCACCGGATTCAGACCCCGCAGGTGGTGTCGCAGGCCCTGCCGCTGCGAAAGTTTCAGACGCGCCTCCTCCGGCAGGTCGGTAAAGCGAATCACGCCGCGCTCAACCAAGGCCGTCACCAAGTCCTCCACCACTCGCACCAGGCCCAGGTCGGTCCTGGCCAGCGCCTCGGCGGTTACCCCGGACCCTGCCCCCTGCAAAAACGCCAACAGGTCGGGATCATCCGCCGCCAGCGTCTCGGGGAAATCGGGTTGTCGTGACGTAGCCACCGCGGCGATGCCACCGTTCGCATCGCGCCGTACATACAACATGCAACCTCCCGGATGACTAATCGCCATAGTATCCCCTCATTCCAAAACCTTTAACCGGTAACCATTGCCGTGCCGCTGGGGAGAGCATGGGCACGGCGACTACCCTATCGCGCCGCGTCCGCGCATCTCCCTCAGCTTGCGAACATCACCGCTGACGAACAGCAGACACCGCTTATTTGATTGGCCTGGCCAGGGCCAGCAGCGACAGACCAAACGGCAAATTCCAGCGCCGCAGCCACGGTGCCTCCGCCGCAAACAGGCAAGTCAGCAGACGATTGACAGCCGCCGACGGCAACGCGGCTCCCGATGCCGTCGGCCGGCCACGCCAGCGATCCACAAGACGCACCGCCGCCGCAGGCAGAAACAGCAGTGCGTTGAAATAGCTCGTCCGGTCAACGACGTAGCCGTTCGCCTTGAGCAGCGCGTGCAGACCGGCCCGCGAATAGCGCCACCGATGGTGCAGATGCTCATCGTGCACGCTCCACAGCCATCGATGCGCTGGCACAGTCAGCAGCAAGCGCCCGCCTGGCGCCAGCAGGCCGGCAATGGCCGCCAGCGCCGCATGGTCGTCCGCCACGTGCTCCAGCACGTCGAACAGGCACACCAGATCGAACCGCTCGTCACCAAACGGCAGACCCTGCGGCAGAACCCCGTCGCGAACATCGACACCCGTTTTTTGCTGCGCGAAGGTACGCGCGTAGCTGTCCATCTCCAGTGCGGTCACCCGGCCGTAGCGACTGAGCAGCGCCAGATTACCGCCGGTGCCGCAGCCAACCTCCAGGATGCGTGCGTCCGCCGGCAGGGCTAGCCCGTCCAGTAGTGCCGCCAGCACGGCCCGCCGGCCGACGAACCACCAGTGCCGGTCTTCGTGTTCAGCCATGAAGCGATATTCACTCGCCTCCATGTTCCCGTCTCACGATGTAGGTGGGCCGCTGCTTGACCTCAAGATAAACACGCCCCAGGTACTCGCCCAGCACGCCGATACCGATCAGCTGAATGCCACCGAGAAACAGCACCACCACCAGCAGCGAGGCGTAACCAGGCAGGTCCACACCCAGCCACAGCACCCGAAACACGATGTACAGCGCATAGACAAAGGCCAGCCCGGCCACCACAGCGCCGATATACGTCCACAACCGCAGCGGTGCAGTGCTAAAACTGGTGATGCCTTCCAGCGCCAGGTTCCACAGCTTCCAGCCGGAAAATTTGCTCGTGCCGGCCGCGCGCGGCGCACGCCGGTAATCCACCACCGCAGTGCGAAAGCCGACCCAGGCGAACAGGCCCTTCATGAACCGCCGACGCTCTGGCAGGCGCTTTAGCGCATCCGCCACGCAGCGGTCAATGAGCCGGAAATCACCCACGTTTTCCGGCACCGGCGTGTCGGCGACGGCATTGACCACCTTGTAAAACCAGCGCGCCGACTGGCGCTTGAACAGCGAGTCGTTGCCACGGTCGGTGCGGTGACCGACCACAACCTCGTAGCCCTGCTCCCAAGCGTCGATCAACTGGAGAATTACCTCCGGCGGATCCTGCAAATCAACGTCGATCGGAATCAACGCATCGCCGTGCGCAGCGTCGATACCGGCCGTCAGGGCCGCCTCCTTGCCAAAATTGCGCGAGAGCTCCAGCACCCGGATGCGCGCGTCCTGCGCGATAGCCGCGGTGAGCACCGCCAGCGTGCCGTCCTTGCTGCCGTCGTCGACGAACAGCAGCTCTACCCGATAACCGTATGCCTCGACCTGCCTCAGCACCTCCGCCATCCCAGTCAAGAACGGCCCGATGGTGGTTTCCTCGTCGCAGACCGGAATGACGAGAGAAACCAACTTGGTCTTATCGGAGGCATTCATTACCGTGTATCCAGGGCGTTCTCATAATCCTGCATGATTCGAGTCCTCACACAAGAAGCCAACTCCGCGCTCACGCGAACGCTGCAACGATGAGCCGACCGCGCAGACAGACATCAACCACTGGATCACGATTGCTGGCGCCACGTGTAAACGCTAGTCACCGCATAGTTCCACACCGCGCCCACCAGAACACCCGACAATGCCGACAGCACCCAGAACGTCTGCCGGTCGAACAGATACGCGGCAATGCCCACATTGGCAAACGCGCCCACGCTACAGGCCAGCGAAAACGACAGCCAGCCGGTAACAAACCGCCACCCTCGCAGGCGCCGGTCGCGATAGGTGAGGGAGTTATTCACGACGTAGTTGAAGGTCATCGCCACGACCGTGGCGAGAATCTGCGCCGCCACGAATCCCTCACCAAAACCCTTAAATGCCACCGCCAACACGGCAAGGTGTACCACCACCCCAAGCCCACCCACCGCCGAGAAGGCCAGAAAGCGCACCGGCACGAAGCGTCCGACCAGCTTATCCGCCAGCAGCATCAGGTAGTCCCACACCACCTTGCTGTCGAGCTTGCTCTCACCGGCCTGGCGCTGACGAAAGGTATAAGGCAATTCCACAAAACGCAGCGGCCGCGGCGCGGATGCGAACAGGTCGACCAGGATTTTGTAGCCGATAGCCGACACACCGTGACGCAGACAGTCCATCAGCGCCGCGCGGGTCAGCATGAAAAAGCCGCTCATCGGATCGGTCAGGTCGGCCTTGAGCACGGCGCGGCTCAGGCGGGTGGCCAAACGGCTGATGCCCTGCCGCTGGGCAGAGAACTCCCCGACCCCACCGCCGGCGACGTGGCGACTGCCGACAACGATGTCCGCCTGACCGCCCTGCAGGGTGCCCAGCATGGCCTTCAGCAGCGCCGGATCGTGTTGCAGGTCGCCATCCATGACCGCGATGTAAGGCGCCGACGACGCCAACATCCCCTCGATACTGGCGCTCGCCAAACCCCGCCGGCCGACGCGTTGCAGACACCGTACACGCCGGTCAACTTGCGCCATCTCGCGCGCCTGCTGAGCAGTGCCGTCGGGCGAGTCGTCGTCCACGAACAACACTTCCCAGTCGACACCCGCCAGCGCGCGCTCCACTTCTCCCACCACCGAGGCGAGATTCCCGGCCTCGTTGAAGGTAGGCACCACCACGGTCAGTTCAGGCATGCAAATCTCTTTTTTTCGATATTGTTGTAGGAATGCTCTGGATAGCCTGCCTCCGACCATGGTTCGACAGGCTCACCGCGAACGGAATAAACAGGTTGCCGTTCGTCCTGAGCTCGTCGAAGGGCTCGTTCAGAGCATCCTCGGCCGCATCTGATCGCGCCGATTGCCTGACGGCCCGCACGGGCGGATGCCAGGTAAACAGCCGCATTAAAGCGCCCTGTGCATTCCCGCGACTCATGTCGATGGTTTGGGCGAAGCGCGCTGCAATGCTCACGCGGTTACCAACGGACGATAAGCTCGCAGTACAACTGCGTGGCTCGCGAGGGCCGCCAGCGGGGGAACCCGACCCAGCACGCTACGAACCGCTGGCCGACCCATCCACTGGCGAGCCGCTCGCCACCGACCGGGCACCAGCGGCAACCAATGTATTTCCACGTCCACGGCGCCAGCCCTGCCTAGCAGGGCCGCCAGTTCCCATGGAGAGTCGTAACGCATGTGCATCGGTCGGCCGCGCAGGCGGCGCCAGGTTCCCTGCACCAGATGCGGCGCGCTATAGCGATTAAGCGCGTCTACCCACACTTCCCCGCCAGGCTTAACCACCCGGCACAGCTCGCGTAGCGCCGGCAGCGGATCGGCCAGAGCCTGCATCACGCCAAAACAAAGAACGCCCTCAAAACTCCCGTCAGCGACGGGTAAGGCACGCACGTCGGAAGCAAACAGCCGCGCCGCCCCACCAAGGCGCAAGCGCGCTTTGCGCAGGCTTGGCAAAGAATAATCCGTTCCGACCACTTCGACGCCACAACCCGCCAGGGAGCGCATATACGTGCCGGCACCACAACCCGCATCCAGCCAGCCACCAGCAGCGATACGCCCGGACCAAAGACGCTTAAAATTAGCCAGTCGGGCCTCCAGACCTGACTGGCTCCAGCCGGCAATAGATGCATCGCTGCCATGCTGCTGACCCCATGCCTCGAACCGGCGACGCCAACGACGTTCAAAGCCTTCTCGCTGGTCTCTCATTCCCGATGCTTTGTTGATTGCCACGCGATGTGTTTTTCGCTGCCGCCCCGTAACGGGCGCCAGCGACCAACCACGGCCGACAACGCCTTAACGCCTTCCGGCGACCGAGACCGCCTGCTGTCGATCACTTGACCTGCCCAACCCACACAAATTTATTGTGATGCGCAGGCCCGTTGATACCGCCACCCATAAGAATCACCCGCCCGCTGCTGTGCAGGGTGCCGGCATTGCCCCATCCATCTCCCTGGTCCAGGGTGATCCATTGGTTCGTCGCCGGGTCGTACACAGCCGCCAGGCGTTGCTCCTTTGGGCCACTCGTGGGCCAGATGGCCAAAACCTTGCTCCCAAGCGCAAAGGTCATCGCCATCCCCCAGCCGTTTTTTTTCGGGTATGGCCATTGCCCGTGACCCGATAGCGTGTGCGTATCCAGGTCGTAGGATTCGAGCCTCTCGTCGCGATTCACAAACCAAATGGCCCGCCCGAGACGGGCCGCTATGGCGTTGAATCGATGTGGTCCGGCAGGTAACGGGTACCGCAACCATTGCCCGGTTTGAAGGTCAAGGTGCCACGCAACCGTATCGGTGATCTGCACTAGTTGATCGCGCTCTGGGTCCAGCACACCGTTACCGACGTACCAAAAATCGCGCTGATCGAATCCTTCTGGAACATGCCATTTGCGCTTGGCCGGGTCGAATTGAATCACCTTCGTTCTAACACTGCCGCCGGATGCGAGGCAGGCATCCTTTGGACCGTATTGCGTACCGGCCAGCTTCCAGAACACGCCGCGCTTGGCATCCCACGCCACACCCGCTTCGTCGGTATGCCAGTTCACGGGCGCATCAGCGGTACCGCAGTAAGGCGCTTCCTGCCGCCAGTTACCGGTCCGCGACAGCGGATCGAACGAATAAACTTCCTGCCGGCCTGTGTTCTGGTGCGGCCCACCACCCCAATCGCCGCCCAGCAGATACACCCGACCGGCGGGACCCTCGACTAAGCGCTGGTGCTTAATGGTTCCCTGCGGGCTTTTTGGGTAGCCGGGGAGCGGGATCCGTGTCCAGACCAGACGTCCTCCTGGTTGCGCGGCGCTTTGGGTGGCGGCCCAAGCCCGGCTATGGCTCGCGGATTGACGTCCGGTATCAGTCTCGGTTGCCGGATGTGATGCATTAACAGGCGGGACGTTAGCGGCTTGGTTGACGGCTGGCAGACTTTCACCACGCCGCACTGCAGCGAGCGCGGACGACGTCGGGCGGCGCCCGCCCAGCCAGCCGCCCGAGTTATCCCTGCGGTCATGCGCGCTTGGGGTGTCGGGTGGAGCCAGTGTGGCTGCAATTTCGCTGGCATGGCCGACATTCCCGGCCGGGGCGGTCGAGTCAGGCGCTGCGGAGACGACGGGGGCCGCCCGACCCGACCGGAGTCGTTCGCTGGGCGGCACCAGGCGTACCACCAACATCTTGGAACTGGCGCTGTACCCTTCGTTCCGACCCGCCGTATCGTATCGATTACCGCCCTTGAATACATGCCCAAAGCCGGGAACGAAGCCACCGGCATGCATGTCGGCACGTGGCAGGCCAGGCACGGTACCGGTGAGATCGGTCCAACGTTCGGCAATAAGATCGTATACCCACAGCCGGTTACTGGCACTGCCCCCGTAATACAGAAGGGCCTTCGCGTCCGAATCGTAGGTCAAGGTCAGGAAGTAACCCCCCGGCGGGCCGTCGGCAAGACGGGTCCAGGCCCGACTCGGGACATGGAACGACCAGAATGGACCCGGATCGGGCGCGCGGCAGCACTTAACGTTCGGTACCCGCTCCTGGCCGCTGATGAAGTACACAGTGTCTCCCACGCACACCGCGTTGTGACGCACGTTCTCGGCCGGCAGGTGAATCGGCGGCTTGGGGGCCAGCGCCCAGCGGTAAGGCTCCGGCCCCGCCGGATTCGGCTCGATGATCCGCACGCCACCGGTGCCGTTCATACCGCCAAACAGCACCACGGTATTGAGGTCTTTGCACACCGCCGTGGCGGCATTGGGCGCCACCCAGCCGCCGGAGCCGGCAATCAGGCCGGCACTGAACTCGGCCAGGCTTGTCGACAGATTCACCCAGCGGTTCGTGTCAAGACTGAACCGGCCCGCGAAATACGGACTTTTCTGATAGAACGTCGTGCCCGCCAACACCCAGAACTCGTTGCGGGCGGGCATGTAGAACGCCTGATGGTTGTTTCGGTTGGTCAGCGCCGTGATGGTCGGCCCGCCAAAGAACGCGTACAGCGCCTTGTCGGCCACCGGGTCAAGCGTGGCCCAATGGCCACTGCCGGCGACCACCTGCTTCTTGCCCTCCCCGTCCAGGTAAGTCTCCCACAGCCACTTGTTCCCGGTGCTCGGAAACAGTTGCCTGTGGCTGTTGGTGGTCGGGTCGAATGCCCACAGACTGTTATCGCCATACGCATTGTGACTATGCCCAAGTCCGTAAATGAACTTGCCGTCGTTCGTCACGGCTCCGCTATACCAGGAGGTCGCTACCCTCAACGGGGACGGCGCTAGCGGTTCGTAAGTCGCAGTGAACTGGGCGTTCCCCTCGGAACTGAACGCCAGCGAAACAGCCAGCGCAGTGAACGCGACAACCGATAGCCTATGACGGGTCATGCGGCCCTCCTGATGCGCGGTGCCGGATCGGTTAGCAATCCTCCGGCATTGGACGAGGACAAGACCCACATTCGAAAGAGCGAAGGCTTGCCGCGCCCATGTCTGCGATGCCAACCGCCCCCGGGATTAAACCGGCGCCGCCAGAGCTCCCGGCCCCCAGTTTCGCTCACTTATACCTGACGCCGCTGCAAAACCAGTGCGGGTTGTTCGTTACGACCGGACCGAAGGATGTGCTGATGGGTGACAGCAGCCTTCGGCGACTTGGCCCCTTCCAACAATCCCCGCAACAGCACCAATATCGCCGCCAGACCATAGGGCAAGTCCCAATAACCCAGCCCAAGAAACGCCCCACCAACCATGTACCCGATCAGGCTCACCTGAATCATCGCCGCAAGATCACGCGCCCAGAACCAGTCGGGGTCACCACGAGCCAAGCGCAGAACCACAGCAGCGTTGCGCCAGCTCAACCACAAAATCAGCAGGAAAAGGAACAGCCCCGGAACACCCTGCTCACCAAGAACCTCGAAATAAATGCTGTGGGCATCATGAAAATCGTCGGGATCAGGCGCCCATACCTGGAACGCCTGTGGCGTATAGCCGTTGAACCCTAGACCGACGAACGGCCGATCCTTGACGGCATTAATGGCAAAACTCCAAGCGTTGAGGCGTCCCATGGCCGATCTGTCGTTCTGATAATCGCCGATGGTCGCCATGCGGTCGTACCACTCCTGCGGCATCAGCGTCAGCCCCACCGGCAGCAGCAAAAGCGCTAGCAGCATTACGGCCGCTTTGTTGCGACTTTTCCACCAAAGCAATACACCCGCAGCGACGATGGCCAAAAGTGCGCCGCGCGAATGGCTGCCAAGAATGGCGATCACCGTCAGCGCCATCGCACCCAACAAACCAAGGCGAATCCGCCAATCCCTGGTATGCATACGCAGATACCACATCAGCGGCAGCACCATGGTCATGGCCAGACCAAGGTCGGTGT
>NZ_JBFIII010000104.1 GCF_041601295.1 Immundisolibacter sp. | reverse complement strand
GGGGTGATTAACATCATCACCAAGTCGGCAACTGACGTGCATGGCCTTGAGGTAGGTGCACGGGGGGGATCCTACGATCGCAACGATCAGTACCTACAGTGGGGCGGCGAGTTGGGCAAGTTCGATGCCTATTTTTTTCTGGAACGGTCCCGCAGCGACGGCCCGCGTGAACGTATCGACGCTGATGCGCAGACGACACTCGACGGATTGTTTGCACCTTTTCCTCCGGTTTCGCTAGCACCCGGTCCGACAGAACTGAACCGGGATAACACCGAAGCGCGCGCGGACGTCAGTCTCGGTTACTGGCGCCTGCGTGGTGGTTTTCAGGAACTCAACGACATCGGTGTCGGCGCTGGTGTTGCACAGGCGCTGGACCCCGTCGGCCGCGGCGACGGCCGGCGCCTGAGTGCCGATCTGAGCTACGACAATCCACGCTTCGCCGACAACCTCGGCCTGACCGGCACACTGAGTTACTACAATGTCGAGAATTTGGCCCGGCTGCAACTGTCCCCCCCCGGCGCCTTCGGCCCCCTGTTCCCAGGCGGATTTCCCAACGGCGTGCTCGGCAACCCGGATGTTTACGAGCGCCACTACCGTGGCGAAATGAGCGGGCTATACACAGGCATTAGCGGGCACCGTTTGCGCCTGGGCGGCGGTTACCGCAAGGAAGACATGTACAAAGTCGAGGAGAGCCGCAACTACATGCTCGTTCCTTCTCCTTTGGGCCCGGTTCCGTTTCCATTGGGTGGTCTGGTGGACGTAACGGACGTCGAGGCCTTTGTACGGGAAGAAGCACGCACCGTGGCCTACGCGTTTGCCCAGGACGAATGGAATTTCCTCCCCGATTGGACGCTCACCACCGGTGTGCGGGTAGACGATTATTCGGACTTTGGCACCGCGGTTAACCCACGCCTGGCTTTGGTCTGGCAAACCAGTTATAGCCTGACCACAAAAATGCTTTATGGGCGCGCGTTTCGGGCGCCGTCCTTCGGCGAGCTTTACAACGTCAATAACCCCGCGAATCTCGGCAACTCATCTCTCGACCCGGAGACGATCGACACCTGGGAACTGGGTCTCGACTGGAATGCAGGTCGTGGCCTCCGTGCCGCGGTGAACCTGTTCTATTACAAAATGGACGACATCATCCGCTTTGCCACGGATCCCGCACCGTCGACAAGCGTCACTGCCCAGAACACCGGCCGTCAGACCGGCTACGGGCTGGAAGCGGAACTCGCATGGCAGGCCAGCAGACGCCTGCGCCTGGCGGGCAATTACGCCTATCAGAAATCGACTGACGAGTCCGCCGACGCTGATGTCGGGTTTGCGCCTTCCCACCTGGCTTACGTACGGGCGGACTGGATGTTCGATCCGCAATGGAGCGTGTCGAGTCAGGCCACCGGCGTGTTCGATCGCAAGCGCCCGCCCGGCGATGACCGCTCCAAGATCGACGACTACGTGGCCGTTGACCTGACCCTGCGCGGGCAGAAACTGTTCGGGGACAACTGGGGTATGAGATTATCTGCACGTAATTTGTTCAACGCCGATGTTCGGGAACCCAGTGCCTCCGGGCTGATTCCGAACGATCTGCCCATGGCCGGGCGAAACCTGTTTCTGGAACTCAGTAAAGCGTTTCGCTGATCGATTCTTTTCCACTCTTCCACGACAGTTACGTTCTTCATGTCAGCGATGCCCCGCGGCGGCCGGAACTATGAACGTGGGCCGCCCCTGGCGGCCAGATTAATCGTCGCCGTTTTCCTCGTCAGCCACGCCGCCCTGGCGGCGGCGGAGTTACTGGTTGTCGTTCCGGAGGTGCGGGAGCCTTACCGCTCCGTTTTGGCCCAGATAGTCGACGGCATCAGAACCGTCGCCAGCGCGCGCGTGACCCAGAGCACTGAAAAGACTGCGCCCAACTCCAGGCTGAACCGGTCAGGCAGCGCCGCGCCTGTAACGATTGTCCTGGGCAGCACGGCCGTGTCTGCGGCGGCGCAGATGAGCGACCGCCAGTCGGTTATTGTCGGCGCGGTCATCATGCCGACTGGCGAGCCCCCCTTGCCGGGTATCAGCCTGGAGCCCGATCCCGGCCGGCTGTTCGATCAACTCGTTCGACTACAGCCCCGGGTGCGCACCGTCCACTGGCTCTACCGCCCCGCGCGCAGTGGCTGGCTGCTGGAACGCGCCCAGGCCGCCGCCGATGAACGCAAGCTGCGTTTGGTCGCCGTGGCGACGCTGGATGCACGCTCTGCAGCGCAGCGCTATCAAGAAATTCTCGCGACTGCCGATAGCACAACTGATGCGCTATGGCTGAGTCAGGACCCAGCCATACTCGGTGAGGACTCGACGTTGCCGGATATTCTTGAACGGGCATGGGCGAAAAACGTCATCGTCTTTTCAGGTTCCGCGCAGCACGTCGCGCGGGGCGCACTGTTTGCATTGTTTCCCGATAATGTCGGCATGGGAGCCGATCTGGCGAAAATGGCGCTACGGAGCGGCAAGGGAGGGGCAACAAAATTTGAACTCAATCGCAGCCTGCGCCGCGCTATCAACCGGCGAACAGCGGAGCACCTACGCATAGCAATGGAACCCGGCGACTATGATCTTGTTCTACCAGTGCGCTGACCAAACACACCACCTACGGTGCGGTCAATGAACCCGTGGCGGGCCATCAAGCAGCGCATGAGCGGCTTGCACAGCGATACCTTGTTGATGCTGGTCTGCGTCTGCGGCGTCGTGTTGGTGGCACTCGCCAGTGCGGCCGGCATTTCCTACCTGTCAGTGAACAAGGCGCGCGTCAACCTGCTGGATCAGGGTCGGCTGCTGACCGAGCGCTACGCCGCACAGGCGACCTTGGCCCTGCTCTATGGCGCGGCGGAGAATGCCCAGGCGGCTACCGACAGCCTGCTGCAGTTCCCCAACGTCGTAGGTGCGGCTGTATTCAATGCCGATGGCTCAGTCCTGCTCAGCCAGGGACCCGCTGCCAGCACATCGGAGACCAGTCCGCCGCCGTGGCGGGCTGACGAGAGCACCCGTATCGCGGACACCGACCCCGAGTTGTGGTGGTTTCGGGCCCCGGTATTCGTGGGTGGTACCAGCGCCGATCAGTCGGTTTTTGGGGAGGCGCCAACCCCACCGCAGTACCAGGGGCAAGTGGCTGTGGCCGTGAGCAAGCAGGCGCTGACCGAAATTTCGAAGGACATTATCGTTTCGACACTGTCCGTGACCCTCGCCATAGCCGTTCTGTTAGTGCCGATTCTCGTGTCCATCCTGCGCCGCGTGTCAAATCCGATCCGGGCCCTGGCGCAGGTCATGACTGATACCGAGACGGGCGACATCACCGCCCGCGCGAAGCTGGGGGGGCCTGCGGACATTCAGCAGATGGAGCGTGCCTTCAACCGCATGATGGATACCTTGCAGCAGCGGGAACAGGAGCTGCGAAGCGCTCGCGATGCGGCGGTCGACGCGGCGCAGATCAAGGCCCAGTTCACCGCCAATGTCAGCCACGAAATCCGCACCCCGCTCAATGGGCTACTGGGCATGTTGCAGCTGCTGCGCGAATCGCCGCTGGCACCCAAGCAACTCGAACGCCTGACCATTGCCGAGTCATCGGGCAATACCCTGCTGGTGCTGATCAATGACATTCTGGATTTCTCCCGCCTGGAGTCGGGGCGGGTCGAGATCGAAAACATTCCGTTCAATCTGCACGCCAAAACGCACGAAATCGCGGCGCTGTTCGAGCAACAGACGCGAAGCAAAGCGATCAAGCTCAATGTGGCCGTTGGCCCCGAGGTACCGCCAGGTGTTTCGGGTGACCCGGTGCGTATTGGACAGGTACTGACCAACCTGGTCGGCAACGCAATCAAATTCACGGCCGTGGGCGAGGTTACGCTACAGATCAATGCTCTCGAACGCGACGGTGACCGGGCGACTCTGGCATTTCGCGTCACCGACACCGGCACCGGCATCGCCGCGGACGATCTTGGCCGGATCTTCGAGTCGTTCACCCAGGCCGACAGCTCAACCACTCGTCAGTTTGGCGGTTCCGGCCTGGGACTGACCATCAGCCGCCAGTTGGTGGAGTTAATGGGTGGCCAGATGGGTGTGGACAGCACGCTGGGCGCGGGCAGCAGCTTCTGGTTCTCGTTGTCACTCGACCTGGCGGAACTTCCCGCGTCAGGCTTGCCGGTTGTTGATAATTTCCGAACGCTGGCCACCGTCGATGGCGCTCCCCTGCGCGTACTGGTCGCGGAAGACAACGCTACCAATCAGATGGTTGCCAAGGGCTTACTGGAAGCCGCCGGGTGCCGCGTGGACATTGTGGCGAACGGAGAAGACGCCGTCAGCGCGTGCGCCACCAATGCCGATTATGTCGCCGTGTTCATGGACTGCAACATGCCCGGCGTGGATGGTCTTGAAGCCACGCGCCGCATCCGTGTCGGCGAACCTGATGGAAAACGCATCCCGATTTTCGCCATGACCGCCAACACCGAGGCAGCGCGATTGGACCAATGCTATGCCGCCGGCATGGACGACGCAGTACCGAAACCGATACAGCTGGCAGCCGTACAGCGCCTGCTGGAAAAATGGACCGCGCCGGGTATCTCCAGGCCGACCGTTTCCTGGGTGGCAGAGGGGACAATGGTTCCGTCCCCTGGCAAGGCCGTGCTTAATCCGGTGCTACTTACCGAACTGCGGAACGCCATCGGCGATAGCTTGCCGGCCGTCATTCGCACTTTTATTTCGGATAGCGCGAGCTACCTCGAACAGTTGCGCGTTGCCATCACCGAACGCGATGAGGTCCGCATGCGCGACCTGGCGCACACCCTGAAGGGCAGCGCCCGCAATGTTGGTGCTGAACAACTGGCCGACCTCGCCGACCGCGTTGAACGTCTGGCTGGCGGCGCGGCGCCCGACATGGCCAGTCTGGAGCAGCTAAGTGCCGATTTCGAGAGGCACCACAGCGCGGTACGTGACGCATTGGCGCAATGGATAGTCGACCACCAGCCAGGGGCGCCGGTCAGCACCCCGCAGTCGAGCTTTACGGTATTGATCGTGGAGGACGATCGCAGCACCCGTCTGGCGCTGCGCGGGATCCTGGACCAGGAAGGCTATCGCGTGATCGAGGCTGGCGATGGCGAAGAAGCCATGCAGCTGTACCCGCGCGTACGTCCGGATCTGGTACTGCTCGACGCCCGCTTGCCGCGCCAGGATGGCTTCGCCACCTGCCGGCAGATCCTTGCCCTGCCCGAGGCACAACGTACGCCGGTGCTGATGATCACCAGCCTGGCCGACGAGATTTCCGTGGAACGCGCGTTTCGCGCCGGCGCCGCCGACTTCATTACCAAGCCGATCAATTTCGGCGTGCTCCGGCGGCGCGTGAACCGGCTACTGCAGGCTGGCGCCTCCGAGCGGCACGCCCATCGCCTGGCATTCCACGACGTATTGACTGGCCTGCCCAACCGGGCCGGATTCCGGGAACGCCTACGCCAAATAACCGAGCGTGCCGGTCACAACACCAGTTTTGCCGTGATGTCACTCGACCTCGATCGTTTCAAGATACTGAACGAAAGTTTGGGCCACAATCTCGCCGACGAGGTGCTGGTCCAGCTAAGCGACCGCATCAGGCGCCAATTGCGGGCCGACGACATCCTGGGCCGCGTCGGTAGCGACGAATTCGCGCTGGCCTGCGAGATCGAAGACCCCGGAACAGCCACGGCGGTAGCCGACAAGATTCTGGCCAGTGTCGCCACGCCGCTGCGAATCGGCGACAAGGAGCTTGTGCTCAGCGCGAGTATCGGCATTGCCTTGTTCCCAGCCGATGACCGGGACGTCGACGGTCTGGTTCGGCATGCTGAAACCGCGCTGAACCAGGCCAAACTGGCCGGCGGCGGAAAACAACATTTCTGGCAAACGCACATGAGCGTTGCCGTGCGGCGGCGAATGGACATGGAGACCGACCTGCGCAAGGCGCTGGAACGCTCCGAATTGCTGCTCTTTTATCAGCCTCAGCTGAGCCTGACGACCGGCATGGTGATCGGCGTCGAGGCGTTGATGCGCTGGCAGCATCCGCAGCGCGGCCTGGTCTCGCCGGCGGACTTCATCCCACTTGCAGAAGACACCGGCTTGATTGGCCCGATGGGCGAGTGGGCGCTGCGCGAAGCGTGTCGGCAGAACCGGCTCTGGCAAAAACACGGCCTGCCGACCTTACGCATGGCGGTAAACGTATCGGGGCATCAGCTGATGGCGCCGGAATTCGTGGATACGGTTTCCCGCGCACTGGCGGAAACCGAGCATGCCCCGGAAAACCTGGAGCTGGAAATCACCGAAACCACCCTGATGCGCGACCTGGAGGCGTCGGGGGCCATACTGCGCCGCCTACGCAACCTCGGCGTGCGCATTTCAATCGACGACTTCGGTACCGGCTACTCGTCCCTGGGTTACCTGAAGCACCTTCCGGTACAGACGGTCAAGATCGACCGCTCTTTCGTGGCCGAACTGCCGGAAAACACCCACGACGCCGCCATCACCAACGGCATTATCAGCATGGGCCACAACCTGGGTCTGGAGATTGTCGGAGAAGGCGTGGAAACCGCCGCGCAGATGCGCTATTTGCGCGAGCACGGCTGCGACGTTATCCAGGGCTACCTGCTACACGTACCCACCACACCTGCAAGCATCGAAGCCTGGATTAACGACAATCAACACTCGACGTTTGCCGGCTTGGGCGTTTCACGACCGCGCAGCCGGGGCTGATGCACGCAGTGCGTGCCGACTGCCTCATAGGGCAGTCACCGGCTCAGTAAGCGACCGTGAATTTCTGCCACGGGTAGACGTCCTTCGGCCAGGGATTGTCAAACAACTCAATCGCCGGAGAAACCTCCACCACCGCCAGCGCCAGGTTCAAGAGGTTTTTTTCCGGCTCCGCCATGGCGGCCAAATTAAAGCCGTTCAGGTACTGGATCCAGGCGTCGAGTTGCGGCTTTACGGCCTGAAAGAACAGCTCCAGCTCGGCCTGAGTGCTGGTCATGCGCTGCACCCGACGTTCCTGCTCGGTCGGCAGGGCCCACACGTCAGCCCACACCTGGAACTCTTCATACCCTTTTGGCAGAGCCTTGGTCATTTGTCCCATCCTCAGGGCCGCGCCAGCCACTGGTGAACCACATTCATCTGGTGGCGTAGAGCAATCTCGCCATCACTGATGGTCAGCACGTCCAGCGCACCGGACTCCATCATCGCCTGCGTGTCCTCCAGCGTGCCGAAGTCTTCCAGCACCGCGTCACGCAGCAGCACCTTGGTATGTTCCTGCGCCAGCAACGCGCCCGCGTGCTCGGCCTTTAGCTGATAAATATCCATAGTCCAGCGGGTGTGGTTCACGTCCACCGGCCAGAAGTTGTAAGTGAAATACCAGCCCGGACCGACGTCGCAAAAGAAGTTCGGAAAGAACACGTTGATGTCGAACCACCAATTGTCGTCGTCACTGGGGTTGGTACCGGGGAACTGGCCTTTCTGAGTGGCAAAGCTGGGTCCGTACTTGCCGACGATCATGCCGGTCTCGGGCGGCAAATAGCCCGGGTTGGCCCAGGCGGAAATCGAACGGTGCGGCCCATGCAGGCGCACCGAGGTCGGCATGGCGGCCGGGTTACCCGCGCCGCTGGCTGAATTGGGCAGCGAGATGCGATGCACCATGATGGCGTGGTACGCCTCCTGGAAGGCGTCCAGCACCACTTTCCAGTTCACCCGTGGCGTGGCGCTATAGCGCGCGATCCGCTGGCATTGATCGTGCGGGAAAGCATCGAGCTGGTCCGCCATGGCGCCCAAAAACTCGCGCAGACCCTGCGGCGGATTGGGGTTGTGATGAACGAAGATGAAGCCCTTCCAGGTATCGCAGGCCAGCGACCGCAAACCGAGCTTGTTCTCGTCCACGTAGTCCGGGAAGTATTCCTTGCCGGTGATCATCTTCAGTTCACCGTCGTTGCCGAACACCCAGCCGTGGAAACCGCAGGTGAAATGCTTGGCGTTGCCACATTCCTTGAGCGCGATCTTGTTACCGCGATGGGTGCAGATGTTGTGGAAGGCGCGGACCCGGTTGTCCTGCCCCCGCACAATGATCACCGACGCCTTCAACACCTCGATGTCCTGCACCAGGTAATCGCCGGGGTTGGGAATGTCTTCCTCGCGGGCGACCTCCAGCCAGGCACGCTTGAATATCTTCTCCCGCTCGCGTTCGAAGAATTCGGCCGAAATATAGGGCTCCACCGGCAGCGGCGCATTACCCATGTCGGGAATGTCCGTGCCCTCTTTCATCTTGAACACCGGTTCCTGAGCACCCATGCCAGTTCTCCTGGGTTGAAACAATCATCCGATGCGCCGATAAAGACGCTGCTCACAGTCAGTGCGATAGTGCGCACCGCATGATGTTTTGGCAAGTGGCCAAAACGCCTTGCGCGCCCATCGTCCGCGCGCCCATTCCTAAGGAACGGCTGATTTATTCAGCGCTTCCCTAGGGTGATACTGCCCCTGATGCCATCTCGCTGATGCTTATGGCCACCTCCACTTCCTCGATAATCTGCTCCTGCCGGGCTTTGCGCATCCGCTGTTGCAGCAGTGCGCAGCGCTCGTCCAGGCGTCGTACCGCCGCTTCCAGGTGAGTCACCCGCTGCTGGTTCTCCGCCAGCAATGCGTTTTGCAGTGCTCCGGTCAGTGCCGCGAACAGATATTGCTCGACCAGCGCCGCCTCGAACTCTGGCACGGACATGTACAGCCGTGGCGGCGTGCCGGTTACAGGCGCCGCTACAGTTGGCAGCGGCAGTACCTGGCGTGCACTCACCTGTCGCAGGTCCGGGTCATGCGCGATCACCATCAGCCGGCCACCACGGGCGGTATCGAGTCCGCCCAAAGTATCGGCCAATTC
>NZ_JBFIII010000103.1 GCF_041601295.1 Immundisolibacter sp. | reverse complement strand
TTCGGGACACATTGCGCGCCGAATTGAGCCAGCCGGGGGCGTTTTCCAGCGACTGGACGCGGCTTGAAGTGCAGGAGGTTGCCGATCCGGCACTGACGGCGTTAATTGGGCGCACCGTGGCCGACATCGCGACCGAGCGTGGCGCCGACGGGCTGGATACGTTCCTGGACATCGTGCTCGAAGACGGGCTCGCGGCGCGTTTCCTGTACACCATCAACAACGTCGACATCGGCGTGGTAGCGCAGGTCATGACCGACCCGCGCACGCTGATCGGCGCCTCGGACGGCGGCGCGCATGTGGATCAGATTTGCGACGTCGGCTACGCCACCTGGTTGCTCGGTACCTGGGTGCGCGAGCGCAAGGCGCTGAGCCTGGAATACGCCGTGCGGCGCCTGACCGCCGACCCGGCGCGGGTGTTCGGCATCACCGACCGCGGCCTGCTGCTGCCCGGGCTGAAGGCGGACATCGCCGTGTTCGACCCGGCAACCGTCGGCTCGAACCGGCTGGCGCGGGCGGTACACGACCTGCCCGGCGGCCGGCGGCGGCTGGTCTCCGACGCGCGCGGCATCGCCGCCACGGTGGTCAACGGCCAGGTGTTGATGCACGGCGGCACGGTCGGTGCCACGCGCGCTGGCGGCCAGCTGCGGGCGGCCTGAGGTTTGCTTGCTCTGGGCTTGATGGAGACGCTGGCACTCGCGGCGCTGGCGATAGCGATCGGTCAGGGGCTGCGGCGCTGGGTTCCGGTGCTGGCGCACTACGACCTGCCAGCGCCGGTGCTGGGCGGCTTGGTGATCGCCATCGTGGTCACCGTGTTGCGCAGTAACGGCGCGGATGTGGTGCGCTTCGACACCACACTGCAATCGCCGTTGATGATCGCGTTCTTCACCAGCATCGGCTTTGGCGCCAGTCTGCGTCTGCTGCGTATCGGCGGTGTGCAGGTGGCGTGGTTCCTGGCGATCGCGACCGTCGTCGCATTGCTGCAGAACCTGCTGGGGGCATCGCTCGCCGTGGCTATGGGCCTGCCGCCACTGTTTGGCGTGCTGGCCGGTTCGGTCACCCTGACCGGCGGCCCGGCCACCGGCCTGGCGTTTGCGCCACTGTTCGAGGCGGCCGGGGTGAACGGCGCCGGCGTGCTGGCAGTCACCGCCGGTATGGCAGGCATTGTCATGGGCGGGCTGTTTGGCGGGCCGGTGGCGGGGCGCATCATTGCCCGCCGCGGCCTGCGACCGGCCATCGAGCCGGCCAAACCGGCGCAGATCCGCACCGAAGAGCCAGAGCACGCCCACGTCGACACCACCACCGCGCTGATGCGGGCGGTGATTCTGGTGCTGGCCGCGATGTGGCTCGGCAGCTACCTTGCACGCGGCATCAGCGCGCTTGGCATCACCCTGCCCGCCTATATCGGCGCCATGCTGGTGGCGGCCGTGATGCGCAACCTGGGCGACCACCAGCCGCTGCTGCGAGTACCGGTACAGGCCATGGCAGACCTCGGCGCGGTGGCGCTGTCCTTATTCATCGCCATGGCGCTGATGACGCTCAAGCTGTGGGAACTGGCCAGCATCGCCATGCCGTTGATAGTGCTGCTGGTAGCCCAGGGGATCATGCTGGCGCTGCTGTGCCACGGCGTGTTTCGCCTGATGGGCCGCGATTTCGACGCGGCGGTGATGGCCGGTGGTTTCTATGGCTTCATGATGGGCACCACCGCCAATGCGGTGGCCAATATGCAGACCCTGACCGAGCGCTACGGCCCGGCGCCACGGGCTTTCCTGGTGGTACCCCTGGTCGGCGCGTTTTTCATCGATTTCGTCAACGCACTGGTGATCACCGGCTACCTTAACTTCCTGCGCTGAGTGGCCCCAGCCCTCAGTCGCCGAGCGCTTCCAGAACGATGCCAGGCGTCAGCACGCTGGGCAGCACCCGTGGCGGCGCACTACCGTCGTAGTAAACGTAAAGCGGCACGCCGCTGCGGCCGAAGCTGGCCAAGGTCTGTGTAATGGCCGGGTCGTAGCGCGTCCAGTCCGCCTTGAGCGGCACAATGCCCAGTTCCGCGAACCGCGCTGCCACCGCGGCGGTGCCCAGCGCCACGCGTTTGTTGACCTGACAGGTGATGCACCAGGCAGCGGTGAAATCGACGAATACCCGCTCGCCTGCGGCGCGATGCCGCTCGACTGCCTCTGGCGACCAGGCCTGCCAGTCGAGACCGGCGCCCGATCGCGGCGCCACGGCCATGGCGTCCGGTCGCATGGCGGCGGCAAAACCCAGCACCGCTGCCAACCCCAAGCCAACCACCACCACACTGCCGGGCAACCAGCGGCGCACACCGCGCTGTACGTGGCCAAGGCCCCAGGCCGCAAATCCCACGCCGAGCGCTGCCAGCAGCAAAAGACCCACCGCGTCCACGCCAGTCTGACGCCCAAGCACCCACGCCAGCCACGCCGCGGTGGCGAATAGCGGAAAGGCCAGGGCCTGCCGCAGCGTCACCATCCACGCCCCGGGCCGCGGCAAGCGAGCCAGCAGGCCCGGCATTTCGGCCAGCACCAGGTACGGCAGCGCCATGCCAATGCCGAGCGCGGTAAAGATGGTCAGCGCCTCCCACGCCGGGCGCGCCAGCGCAAAGCCAAGCGCTGCGCCCATGAATGGCGCCGTACACGGCGTTGCCACCAGCACCGCCAGCGTGCCGGTAAAAAACGACCCCGGATAACCGGCCGGCTGCGGCGCGCTGCCCGCCAGGCGGGACAGTCCGAGGCCCACTTCGAACACCCCCATGAGATTCAATCCAACCGCCGTGAGCAGCAGCGCCATGGCGGCCACAAAACCTGGCGATTGCAATTGAAAGCCCCAGCCGACGCCACCGCCCGCGGCGCGCAGCGCAAGCAACAGCCCGGCCAGCAGCCAGAAGCTGACCATCACGCCGCCCAGGAACGCCAGCCCATGCCGCCGCACCCGGCCCGGGTCGCCGTGTGCCAGCTGGATGAAGCTGAGCACCTTCACCGACAGCACCGGAAACACGCACGGCATGAGGTTCAGGATCAACCCGCCGAGCACGGCAAACGCGCACGCCCAGAGCAAACTCATGCCGACCGGGGCGGTGACCGGCGCCGGTGCCGGGGACGGTGGTGTGGCCAGGGGCGTCACGGCCGTATCGACTCGCAGCGCCCGCACCTGGCCGGCGGCGTCCCACCCCCCGGCGCTGACCAAAACTCCGCTCAGGCGGTCTACCGCGGGTTCGGCAGCAGCCAGGGACAGCCGCCAGCGGCTGCCCTCACGCGTGCGCGCTTGCGCTACCGAGTGCCTTATCTGGCCTTCGTGATCAGGAAAGAAGCTAACGTCACCGCGCCCCGCGGCGGCCGGCCAGTACACGTAATAATGCTCGCCAAAGGCGCTGGCGCTGATCACGATGTCCGGCAGACTGCGTGGCAGTCGGGCGCGGGCATCGGCCAGCCGCCGCTGGCCAGCCGGGTCGGGCTGCGCCAACGCCAGCAGCGGCAGGCTCAGTGCGACGTCGGCCTGCTCGGGCAGGCACACGTCCTTGCACACGAGATAACTGACGCGGGCGCGCAGCGTGAGCGGACCGGGACCGGCCAGATCCGCCGACGGCGTTACCACCACCGGCAGCAACAGCATGCCTTCGTAACCGTAGGTCACCACCGGCGGCGCCGAGACCTGCTGCGGGTATGGCCACTCGATGGGACCAGCGGTAAATCCCGCTGGAAGATCCCAGGCAACACGCACTGGCAGCCCGGAGTCGCCGGGGTTTTGCCAGTAGGTGTGCCAGCCGCGGTCGAGCGCCAGCGCCACCCCCAGCGTAAACGGCTGCCCCGGCACCACGCCGCGCACATCGGCCAGCAACTCAACCCTGGCGTGGCTGCTGTCCACCTGCGCACGGGCAACACCGGGCAGCAAAAACGCCAGTGCCAGCCAACACAGGCAGCGCGCCGTCCGGCTCCGAAATTCAGCGGTCCACATGGCCAAGATCACGTCCTGGGGCCACACAATCGCGCACCCGTTGCTTGAGTTCCTTGATGTCCGGGAAGCGCCCCTCGGTGCCGCGCGACCAGATCAGCTCATTGTCCACCGACACCTCGAACACGCCACCTCGGCCGGGTCGCAGGACGACCTCGGCGAGTTCCTCCTCGAAGCTGCTGAGCAGTTCTTGCGCCATCCAGGCGGCGCGCAGCAGCCAGCGGCACTGCGTGCAGTAGGTGATGCAGACACGATGAGGCATGGCTTCGGTCATGGGGTGCCTATAATGGCCGCACGCACGGGGCTAAGGTTGGCACAGCGTGCGGCCAGCGACGCTCCGGCATCGTTAGCCCACGCAATCGTTGCCTGTATGACCGGCACCCGAGCGGCACTTCACTGACCGACGACGTAACCGCAGGAGGTTTCGTGACCACTCCGAGTAGCAACCGCACGCCGATCCTGGCCGTGTTCTGCGATTTCGAGAACGTAGCGCTTGGCGTGCGCGACGCCAAGTTTGACCAGTTCGACATCCGCAAGGTTCTGGAGAGGCTGCTGCTCAAGGGCCCGATCGTGGTCAAGAAGGCGTATTGCGACTGGGAACGCTACAAGAAATTCAAGCCGGCCATGCACGAGGCCGCGTTCGAGATGATCGAAATCCCGCACCTGCGCCAGTCGGGCAAGAACTCGGCCGACATTCGCCTGGTCGTGGACGCGCTGGACCTTTGTTACACCAAGGGCCATGTCAACACTTTCGTGATCATCTCCGGCGATTCCGACTTCTCGCCGCTGGTCTCCAAGCTGCGCGAGAACAACAAGGAAGTAATCGGCGTTGGCGTCGCCAGCTCAACCTCGGACCTGCTCATTGCCAACTGCGACGAGTTCATCTACTACGACGACCTGGTGCGCCAGGACGCGCCCAAAAAGGCCGTCCGCCGGCGCAGCGTCAAGGCCAAGGCCGGCGAAGAAGCCGCCAGCGACCCGACGCTGGTCAACCCCGCGACGGCCACCGACGGCACCGCTGAAGAACCCAAGCGCAAGCCGCGCTCGCGTGGTGGTCGGCGCCGTGGCGGCAAGGCCACCGAGGCCGTGGCCGGGGTGCCGACCGAGGGCAACACCAGCGAATCACAGGCGGCGTTCGCCCTGCTCCACAACGATGACGATGATGACGCCGACGGCAACACCGACCCCAACGGTAACGGTGTTCCGGATGCCAACAGCGACCGCGCCACCCGCGGCTTGCGACTGATCATGGACACCATCGCCGCGCTGGTGGACGACCGCGGCGAGGAGCAAAAGATCTGGGGTTCCATGGTCAAGCAGACCCTGCGCCGCCGCAGCCCCGGTTTCAATGAACGCTTCCACGGCTTTCGCAGTTTCAACGCCATGCTGGAAGAAGCCGCCGAACGCGGCTGGCTGAGCCTCGAAAAAGACAGCAAATCCGGCGGCTACATCCTGCGGCCGCTGGAGAGCGGTGAAGCGCTCGCTCATGCAGACGACGTGGAAGACACGGACGAACACGACGATGATGGTCAGGACGGCCACGATGGCCCCGGGGATCGGGACGACCACGACGAACACGACGATGATGACGATCAGCAGCCCCTGTACTGAGCACCCTCAGCCGCCCAGACAAACACTGATCGCCAGATCCCCCACGGTGTGGCTCAGAAAGCCCGACCCAGGCGCCTGCAGGTGGGCTACGTAATCCTGCGCTGCTTCGTGGTCAACGTTATCCGCCAGCACCAGCGCGCCTTCCGTGAGGCGTGGCTTCAGCAGCGTCAGCAGCGGCAGGTACAGGCTCTTCCAGCCGTCCAACAGCAGCAGGTCGATCGGCCCCGGCAGGTCGGCAAGAGTTTTCAGCGCGTCTCCCTCCAGCAGCTTTACGTGCTGCCCGAGTCCCGCGTCGGCCAGGTTCGCGCGTAGCGCGACGCACTTGTCCGGATGCGCCTCGGTGGTAATCAGCTCACCGCCGTTATCCTGCGCCGCCGCGGCAAGGTACAGCGTGCTCACGCCATAAGAGGCGCCGAATTCCACCATCCGGCGAGCGCGCGCCGCCCGGGCCAGCAGATACAAAAGGCGACCCTCGGCCGGCGACACGGCCAGATACAGCTCACCCATGCGCACCAGGCCCTCTTCCGATGGCAGCCGCCCGGCTGTCTGGTCGGCGCGCCGTTGCGCCCAGCGCCCGCTGTCGCCCGCCGCCTCGGCATGCAGCCGCTGCAGGACCGCGGCGACTTGGGGATTTTCCAGTGTGTTCATATGGTTACCAATTAAGAGATTGGATCGACGGCAGGCCCGCTGCTTTCTGCACATCGGGTCGGCACCCGGACCTTATTCAGCACCTTCAAGTACTGTTTTGTCCCGCTTGACCGCCTGCAGGATGAATTCGTTGAAGGCTTTCACCCGAGCGGTATCCCGCAGGTCGGGATGGGTCAGCAACCAGACGTCCAGACTCCTGGCGTCGTCCAGAGCAAACACGCGCCGCAGCCCGGGGTTCGGGTCACCGAAATAGGTGGGCAGCACCGCAAGGCCGATGCCGGCGCTGGCCGCGTCCCTTTGAACCAGCAGGTTGTTGCTGGTAAACACGACTTCGCCGTCGGCTGCCAGCTCCCTTGCCCAACCGAATGACAGGCCCTGCACGGGCTCATCCGAGAACGCAACGAAGCGGTGGTCCTTCAATTCCGCCACCGATCCGGGTGTCCCAAACCGGTCGATGTAAGTGGGCGCTGCATACACCGCCCAGCGTAAGCGAGCCAGCTTGCGCGCGATGAGGTGGTCGGGTGGCCGCAGACCCGGGCGGATGGCCACATCCGCTTCCCGTTTGCTCAAATCGTAGACTTGGTAACCCACCACCAGGTCCACCGTGATCTCCGGATAGAGCTCGCCAAAATCCACTATGCAGCGCGTCAGATATCCCTCTGCCAGGGCTTCGGTCGTGGTGACACGCAGGCTGCCGCGAAGCTGCACCTCCCGGCCCACGATGCGCCGTTCGATATCCGCGACATCCGCCTCGACCCGCCGCGCCGCCACGGTCATCTCCTCCCCCGCCGCGGTCAGCACATAACCGCGAGGCAGGCGCTCGAACAGGCGGACCTTCAGGTCTTCCTCGATGGTGTTCAGGCGCCGAAAGACCGTGGAGTGATTGACCCGAAGCTGGCGAGCCGCGCCCGCCAGGCTGCCTTGGTCCGCAATGGCAAGAAAAACTCGAAGGTCGTCCCAGTTCATACCGTCCTTGCGAAATTGCAAAATATTTTTTCGATTATCGCTAATTTACTTTCATTTTTACAATGCGCATATTGGCTCCCGCGCTGGTCGACCCGGCCAGCCCCTGAAGCAAACCGTCGAGGTACGTACTCATGCAAAACGAAGCCACACCCAACCTTGCCCCACACCATCCTCTTCACCTGCTCAGCCTGGCCCTGTGCGCCGTAGCTGTCCTGGCTTGGCTGGTGCCCATAGTCTTCGCCAGCAATTTCGCCTACCCGAACCTGCACGTGTTCGCCTGGCAGCTGGTGCTCACGCACGTCCTGCTGGCCGGCGGGCTATTCGCGCACGTTGCGGCCGAAGGCCGACTGGCGGGCCACGGCAGAACCACGGGCGAACAGCATGCTCCGGCACCGGCAGCCTCGCCGGCCATACCGAAGTCAACGCCCATATGGCCTGAACATTGCGCGGTCTTGAGCTGCCAGAATGGCTGAGCGCCAGGGTTCAGCCAAAAACCCAAGCCCCCGCCGCCGAGGAAGCGCATTAGCCTCTCCCTCGGCGGCGGTCACACGCAAGCCCAGCAAGGCTCTTCGCCGCGCCTCAATCAACGACCCTGCCTCAGCCCTCCACCAGCGTCATCAAGACCGGCGCCAGCAATACGTACAGCACCGTAGTCACTGTGAGCGCCGCGGTGAACAGCGCCGAATCGAGCTTGAAGCGCTCGCACACGGCGATACCCACCGCTACCGATGGCGCCGCGGCGACAAGTGCGGTGGCGGTCAGCAGGGTGCCGTCGAGCTCCAGCGCGCGCGCCGCAAACAGGCACACCGCGACGCCCAATATCGGGCGCAGCACGACCACCGGTAGCAACACGGACAGGCGCGACAGGCCGCGCAGCGTGAAGGTGCTGCCGACCACGAACAACAATAACGGCACCGCTGCCTGCCCCAGCACGCTGAACGCATGCACCAGGCTGTCCGGCACCACCACGCCCGACCCGTTCATGGCCAGCGCGATCAACGTGGCCCAGAACGGCGGCATGCGCAGCACCACCAGGACGCTGCGCCAGCCAACAGCGGCGCCGCCGAACCAGGCCGCCAGCGCCACGCCCAGTGACCAGTGCACCGGGACCGTGGCGAACATCTCGTACATCAGCGGTACGCGCGTGGCCTGGGCACCATACAGGCCCTCGATCACCGGCAGCGCCGCGCCCAGCCCATTGCCGAAACCTACCGCCAGCACGGCCGCGCCGGCCTCCGCGCGAGTCAGGTACCCGACTCGCAACATCGCGCCGAACACCAGCAGACCCGCCCCCAGGCACACGGCGATGGTCGCCAGCGCCACCAGCGGCACGCGGTACAGCGCGGGCTCCGGATGCGTGTTCAGGAACACGCCGAAGATCAGCGCCGGCACCAGCAGGTTGATCACCAGCGTATTGAGTACCTGGCGGATCTGCTGGATCGGGATGCCGCCCGGCTGCAGATGCCGCCAGGCAAGGCCCGATGCCAGAATCAGAATCATCGGCAACAGGCTTTGGTACATCCGTCGCTAGACCTCGCATTCGGTGTTTGGCAGGTTCATGGAGAACACCCCGCCCGCACGCGGCGGGCAGGCGGAGTATTCAGCAGGAATGGGCAGCGACCGGGTCAGACCACCCAGTCCGGCCAGCCGGCGGCCTGGTTGGCCTGCCGCGCGAGCACCCGCTCCTCGGCTGAAGCGAAGTGCCGGTCCCAGTGTTGCAAGCGGGGTTTGGCGATCAGCCCGTCCCACAGTGGCGGCAGGATACTGGCCAGAAAACACACCAGCAGACTCGGCATTTGCGGTGCGTCCGGCATCGGCGTCAGCGAAACATAGGT
>NZ_JBFIII010000102.1 GCF_041601295.1 Immundisolibacter sp. | reverse complement strand
GACACCAACCCAACGCCCTTACCCTGGCGGTTGCGACTGCTCTGGGCACCTTGGCTGCGTTACCCGCTCAAGCCATTCTGGTCACTGGCAACACGACAACTTTTGCCGGCACGGCCAGCGTGACCGATGCGTGTGGCCCGGTCAACGCGACAGCCTGCCTGACCGGTCCAACCAGCGCAGCGCCGCAGACCCTGGCCTCGCCCAGCCTGAACCAATTCGCGTCCAGCACCGGTGTGTTGATCGGAACCACGATCACCCTCGGCTCGACGCGGACACAGACCATCTCTGGCAGTCTTGCCAATGGGATAGCGACTACCACCAAGGTAGAGGGGAAAAAGACCTTCAATGTGCCGGGCAGCAGCACCACCGGTACTGGCAGCAGCAACGCCCAGCTTGCTGCGCCTGGCGTGAGCCAAAGTTTGGGGACAATTACCAGGACCGGTAGTGCGACGGTCCCGATAAGTTCATCGACCGCGTCGTTTGGACCGAGTTCTGCGGGAACCGCGACCAACACCAGTGTCGTCGTCGGTGATAGTGACCTCAACAGCTATGTCGGTGGCGGTACTGTCACGGTTAATCTGACCGCTCCGACGGTGTTGCGGGCCGATTCGACCTTTACAAACGGCACTAAGAATAAGACCAGGTCCAGCGCCACCTATAAATTGGACTGGTCCGGCAAACTTAGTGTGGAGTATCAGTACCTGCTACACGCGGCGCCTTCTTTCGACAGCAGCTCCGAGCTTCTGAGTCTGGACCTGGATTTCGGTACCTTGTTCCTGGACGAGGACGCGGTTGCCCAAAATTTCAGCATCTTCAACCTGTTCGCAACGGATCGCATCGGACTCGACCTGGATAGCTTTACCCCAGCCGGGGATTCGGCGGCATTCACCACCAATCTGGCGACTTTTCTGGCCTTGGCGGCGGGTGGTGGTAACAGCTTTTATTTCGACTTCGTCACTTCCGCTATTGGCGATTTTTCTGCCAGCTATAGCTTCGTCTTTTCGGACGCAGATCTGGGCGCGGCGTCCAGCAGGTTCAGCTATGGCCCAGGGTTCGTTATCAATCTGAGGGGTAGTGTGAGGGAGAGAGTGGATACCGGTGGCGACTCGCCGTCGGCTCCGGTTCCGGTGCCTGGTGTGCTCGCGCTGCTTGTTAGTGGTTTGCTTGGTTTGCGCATCAGCTGGCGAAGAGGTCGCTGACGATTCGGGCATCTTAAAAAGGCGGCTATCGGCCGCCTTTTTGTTTTCTACGCCTCAATCTGCGCTTTGTCTGGCAATGTATTGCAGGACTTCGCTGAAATCGGGCGAGCGGCCGGTGCTGGGTTTTTGTTGCAAAGCTTGAGGTCGGTGGCGCTAATATCCGCAAGCGCGCTGATGCCATTCAGTCCACTCATGGCCTGAGCGCCGGTAGATCCATTATCGTCACCGCAGGCGGGCTCTCGCAGCCACTGACCTCGACCAGCGTGGTTTGCGAGATGGGTGCCTGGGCCAGCGCCGAGCTGCCGATGTCCAGTGTCAGCACGTTGGGGTTGCCGTGCTTGCACAGGCTGTCCGGGTTGCCCGGTTCGGCCGGGTCGTACCAGGCGCCGGTGGCAATCTGCACCACTCCCTGGCGGATCAGGTCGGTGACATGCAAGCCGGCCAGGCAGGTGCCGCGCAGGCTTTCTACCCGGACTACTTGCCCTTGCCTGAGATTGCGCCGAGCGGCGTCCTCCGGATGCATCCACAACGGCTCGCGGCCGGCGATTTTGCTCGCCTGGCTCACTCGGCCCATGTCGAGCTGGCTGTGCAAGCGCGTACGCGGCTGGTTGGTGACCAGATGCAGGGGATAGGTTGCCGCCAGCGGGCTGCCCAGCCACTCGGCCGGTTCCAGCCAGGTGGGGTGCGGCGGGCAGTCGGCGTAGGCAAAGCCGGCGATGGTTTCCGAATACAACTCGATGCGCCCGGATGGCGTGCCCAGGCGGTGCGCGTCCGGGTCGGCGCGAAAGCCGGCCAGCATGACGTGCGGTTCGGGATTGGGCGGCACTTCCACGTACCCATCACGCCAGAACGTGTCGAAGTCCGGTAGCTTCACCTGCATACGCGCTGCGCCGGTGCGGGCCTCTTCGTAGACATGTCGGATCCACGCCCTGGCGTCGCGACCATCCGTGAAGGCTGCGCCTACACCGCTGCGCTCGGCCAGCGCCGAGAAGATGTCGAACTCAGGGCGCGACTGGCCGATCGGCGCGATGGCGGCGCGGTTGGCGGCGATATAGCGGTCGCTGAGCAGCGTGGCGCTGGACAGATCGTCGCGTTCCAGCGCCGTGGTACACGGCAGCACGATGTCGGCGTGGCGGGCGATCGGCGTCCACCAGGCGTCGTTGACCACTACCGTATCCGGCCGTTGCCAGCCGCGCAGCAGCTTGCCCAGGTCCTGGTGGTGATGAAACGGGTTGCCACCCACCCAGTAGATGAGGCGCGTGTCCGGGTAGGTGATCGTTTCGCCGTTGAACGGGCACTCGCCGCCGGGGTTCAGCAGCATGTCCGAGATGCGCGCGACCGGGATGTAGGCCCCAGTGGGGTTGCGCCCAGCCGGTAGCTTGGGCACGGGAAAGTGCCGCCTCGGCACGCCAGCGCCGCCGGTGCCGTAGCCACAGCCAAAGCCGCCGCCGGGCAAGCCGATTTGCCCCAGCATCGCAGCCAGCATCACCAGCGCCCAGTAGGCCTGCTCGCCGTGGTGCTGGCGCTGTACGGACAACGAGCAGTTGATCAGCGTGCGCTTGGCGACCATGCGCCTGGCGAGTGTGCGGATTTCGTGCGCCCGCACCTCGGTGATGGCCGCCGCCCAGTCGGCGTCCTTGGCCTGGCCGTCGCTGGCGCCGGTCAGGTACGGCAGGAACTTGTCGAAACCTTCACAGTAGCGGGCGACAAAGTCGTTATCCCACAGTTTCTCCACATACAGCGTGTGGGCCAGGCCCAGCATGAGGGCAGTGTCCGTATTCGGTCGCGCGGCCAGCCATTGGGCGTTCAAATCCCCGGCCATGTCGTCGCGCAGCGGACCGATGTAGACGCATTCCACCCCACGCCGGGCCAGCTGCGCCAAATACATGGGGGTTTCGTGCACCGCCGCGCCGCCCAGGTCCGCCTGCGAATTTTTGGGCGGTAGCCCGCCGAACGCCACCAGCAGCTCGGTGTGTTGCACGATCGAGCGCCAGTCGGTGGGCATGACGATGGATTCGAGGCCGCCGACCACGTACGGCAGGATGTAAAAGGCCGCGCCGGCGCTGTAGTTGCCAACGCCGTCGGTGAACCCGCCTAGCAGGTTCAGATATCGATGTAGCAGTTGACGGGCGTTATGCACGGTCGACGCACTGCCCCAGCCGTAGGAGCCGGCGTAGATGCTCCGGTTACCGTGTTCGGTGCGCACCCGCTCGATTTCGTCAGCCACCAGGCCTAGCGCGCGATCCCAGGAAACGGGTACGAAGGCCTCGCCGCCGCGTCGTCCCGGTCCGGGGCCGTGCGTGAGCCAGCCCTCGCGCACCATCGGCTGGGTGATACGCAACGGGCTGTGCACGGCGTCCACGAGCGATGCGCCGAAGGCAACCGGATGGAGGTCGGCCGCGAAGGGGCGCATGCCGACCACGCGCCCGTTCTCCACTTCGGGGTGAAACAGTCCCCAGTGGGTAAATGCCTGTGGCGGCAAGCCAACGTTCATGAGCACGGCCTGCTCCGAAAGAGGGGGCATAACACCCTACAGCCGGGTCACCACCTCGTCGAGCCGCCGTCTTGGCGTCGGGGCCGGCAACTCCGCGGGATAGCCCACGCTGATAACGGCGACCGGGTCCAGGTGCGGCGCCAATTCCAGCTGGGCGCAGACCTGATCGCGGTCGAAGCGGCCGATCCAGGCCGAGGCCAAGCCCGCCGCCACCGCCGCCAATTGGGCGAAAGCGGCGGCGATGGTGGCGTCCTGGGTGGCAAAAAGATCGCAGCCGCGGGCGCCGAAGCGTTCTCTTGGGCGCTCGCGATCGGCACAGAACACCAGCGCCAGCGGCGCTTCGGTTATGAAGGTCTGGTCGGGAGCGGCGTCCTGCAGGCGCCTGCGCGCGGCGGGCGTGGTCAGCACGTAGACATGATAGGACTGAAGATCGCCGGCCGATGGGGCGGTCGATACCGCTTCCAGAATGGCGTGCAGTTTTTCCGGCTCCACCGGCATGTCGGTCTGGTAGCGGCGTACCGAGTGGCGGTGACGAACGGTTTGGAAAAAGTCCCACATAGTGGCTTGCTCCTCGCCGTGACGGGCGGTGTTACTGCAGCACGGCCAGCTTGCCGGCGCGCTCGGTGGCCGGGTGGCTGGGGTAATTCAGGTTCAGCACGCGCAGGGCGTCGCCGGCCTGGGAGTTCAGGCCAAGGATACGGTACGCGGTGACCATCAGTTCAAGGGCTTCGGGTGTGAATTGGCTGCGCGGATAGGTTTCGACAACGTGGCGAGCGCGGTTGGCAACCGCAAGATAGGCGCCACGTGTCATGTAATAGCGCGCCACAAGGATGTCCTGCTCGGCCATCTGGTTGCGCAGATACACCATGCGTTGACGGGCATCGGGGGCGTAGCGGCTGTCCGGGAAACTGCGCAGCAACTGGCCGAAATCGTCGAACGCCAGCCGCGCGTTACTTACGTCACGGGCGGCGATGTTCTGGGGCAACCACTTCTCCAGGATGGAGACCTCACGCCGAAAGTGCACCAGGCCCTTCAAGTAGTAGGCATACTCGACATTCGGATGCAGCGGATACAGGCGCATAAAGCGGTCGGCTGCCTCGATTGACAACTCGGCATCGCCGTTTTTGTAGTACGAATAGGCGACGTCGATCAGCGCCTGCTGAGCGTAGGCGCCATACGGATAGCGGGCTTCCAGTTTCTCGTACAGATCGATGGCCTCCACGTAGCCACCGTCCAGGGTGGCCTTGCGTGCCTCCTGGTACAGCTTGTCGACCGACCAGCCTTCGGTGCGGTCGTCGCTTTTTTTCGTGGCTGGTTCGCCGCCGCAGGCGGCCACAGTCGCCAGCAGTACAAGACAGCAAAGACGTAGACCGGCACGGAGTGACACAGGCACAGGCGGTTCTCGAGGCGGTGACATTGCTGCGCCCAATTGAGTAATGTGTGAAGGACATACGGGGCAGTCGTGAAAGCGCTCGAACTATATCAAATACCGCCCGAATGGGCTGGCCAAAGGCTTGATCAGGCCTTGGCCCGACTGTTGCCGGATTATTCACGAAGCCGCCTGCAGGAATGGATACGCGCCGGGCTGGTCGCCGTGGATGGGGTCACATTGGCGCCGCGCGCGCGCCTGCGCGGCGGCGAACAAGTTGGTGTGCAGATGCCCGATCTGCGGCCTGCCGAGGTGGCAGCGGCTGAGGCGATCGATCTTGATCTGGTGTACCAGGATGCTGAGCTGTTGGTGGTCAACAAGCCCGCCGGGCTGGTCGTGCATCCGGGCGCGGGAAACCCGGCCGGCACACTGATGAACGCGTTACTGCACTTCGATTCGACGCTACAGGGTGTGCCACGGGCCGGCATTGTGCATCGTCTGGACAAGGACACCAGCGGCTTGCTCCTAGTGGCGCGTTCGCTGCCAGCGCACAAGCGGTTGGTGGAGCAGCTCGCTGCGCGCGAGATTCATCGTGAATACCTCGCCCTGGTGCAGGGTCAGATGATCGCCGGGGGCTCGGTGGACGCGCCGATTGGTCGTCACCGCACTGACCGTACGCGCATGGCGGTCAGTCCCGGTGGACGCGAGGCGGTGACGCACTACCGGGTCGCCCAGCGATTCCGGCAGCACACGCTGCTGCGGGTAATGCTGGAGACCGGTCGTACGCACCAGATTCGCGTGCATCTGGCGAGCATCGGTTTCGCCGTGGTTGGCGACCCGACCTACACCCGCCTGCGCATGCCGGCGGGTGCCAACCGAGAGCTGGCGCAAGCGCTGGCCGGATTTCGGCGCCAGGCGCTGCACGCCGCCTGTTTGCAGCTGGCGCACCCCATCACTGGCCGGCCCTTGGAACTGACAGCGCCACTACCGTCCGATCTGGCAGCCCTGATCGCGGTGATGCACGAGGACATGATCGATGCCGAGGCCTGAATCCGGTTGTTTCAGGCCCGACTGGCCGCTGCCGAGCGGCGTGCGCGCCGCCAGCACCACGCGTCACGGCGGGTTCAGCCAGGGCGCTTATGGCAGCTTCAACCTTGGTGATCACGTCGGTGACGTGTCACAGGCCGTGGTCGCCAATCGGAGCCGTTTGGAGCACGCGCTTGACTTGCCGGCATCGCCGTTATGGCTGGCGCAGCGGCACGGTAATTGTGTCGCTGGAGTTGCTGACCCGGTCGGCGCTCCCGCCGACGCTCGTTACGCCCATGTGCCTGGCCAGGTGTGCGTGGTATTGACCGCCGATTGTTTGCCGCTGCTGTTGTGCAGTGACGATGGCCGCGAGATTGCCGCTGTGCATTGCGGCTGGCGCGGCCTGGTTGCCGGCATAGTCAGCCGCGCCGTGGCGCGCTTCACGGCTCCGCCGATGGCGATCAGCGCCTGGCTTGGTCCGGCCATCGGCCCGGCCGCATTCGAGATCGGAGACGAAGTGCGGCAGGCATTTCTGGCAGTCGACCCAGGCTCGGCTGCCTGCTTCACTCCGGGCACCGGTGGCCGCTGGTTCGGTGACTTGTGCGGTCTGACGCGCCGTTCACTGGCTGCGGTCAATGTCGTCCGGGTGCATGGGGGAGGCCAGTGCACTGTCACGGATCCTGAGCGGTTTTACTCCTATCGGCGTGACGGTGTTTGCGGACGCATGGCCAGCCTGATCTGGCGGGTCGTTTGATTGGATACACTGACCCGATGAAGGCACGTCGACGATTGCTGCTTAGCGTCGGGTTCCTGCTCGGCGGCCTGGTGGCGGCCGCGGCGCTGTTGCCGCGGCTGGTGGACAGCGAAACCCTGCGCAGCATGCTGATCATTGCTGCCCGTTCGCACACTGGCAGGGAATTGACCATTGAGGGCGACATCCGCCTCACGCTGTTGCCGCGCCCGGCGATTGTGCTGCCTCGCCTGAGCCTGGCCGATGCCGCCGGTTTTGATCCCGAGCCTTTTGCCAGCGTAACGGGTGCGCGGGCCACGCTGAAGCTGTGGCCGTTGTTGCGCGGGCGGCTTGCGATCGCGAACGTGAGGGTCGATCAGCCGTTGCTGCGGCTGACCGTGGACCAGAACGGTGCCCGCAATTGGGCTGACTTGCTGCCAGACTCGCCTGAAGTACCGGCGACCGCGCCCGGCGTGGGCAGGGCGCAAGATGGCATCGCCGGCCGGATCGGCGTTGGCGAGGTGTCCGTTCGCGCGGGCGACATCCTGTGGACCGACCATCGCAGCGGGCGCTGGGTGCGGGCCCGCGGGCTCGATTTCACGCTGGGTAACCTTGAACCCAGCGGTCCGATCCCCGTGGCCGCCAGCGCCACCTTGGATATGGGCGATCCGTTACGCAGCGCCCGGTTGGACTTGTCCGCCACGCTACAGCGGGACGGCGATGGCATCTGGCACGGTTCGGGGCTGCGCCTGGAGGCCGAATTGAGTGGTGCGCCGTTGCAGCAGGCGCTAGCGCTGCGTCTGGCCTCGGCGGCCAGTTTCGACCCGGCGCAGAGCCGGCTGCGCTTACGCCAACTGGTGCTTGATGCGGCACCGCTGCAAGTACAGGGCGAACTGACGGTCGCGCGGGCCAAGGATGCGCCGGTTCTGGGTGCGCAGCTCCAACTGGTGCGGCTCGATGCGCGGGCCTTGGCCGCTTACTTTGGGGTGACGCTGGTCACGACGGACCCCGCCGTTTTGAAGCGTGTCGCTGGAGATGTCGAGCTGAGCGCCAGCGCCGTGCAGTTGAAGCTGGCGAAGTTTGCCCTGAGCGTCGATGACAGTCAGTGGCACGGCACCGCATCCCTTACCGACTATGAGGATCCGAAACTGAGCTTTGCACTTGAGGGCGACAGCATCAATGCTGACCGTTATGCGCCGTCGCAAACGGCGGTGACGCCACTCCCGGAGTCGGAGTCGCCACAAGTGGTGCCCGACGATGAGGTGCCGAATTTCCCCGTCGCTGCCTCGCCGGAGGAATTTCTCAAGCGCCTGGCCCAGATACGGGTTGCCGGAACGGTTAATCTGGGCGCGTTGACGGCGCGCGGGGCAAGGCTGGATCGTGTGTTTGTCCAGGTGAGTGGCGGTGCCGGAAGACTGGCGTTGCAGCCGGCCAGGGCGAGCTTTTATGGCGGCGCTCTCGACGCCAGTTTGGGACTCGACGCGCGGGGAGCCGATCCGGTGCTGAACCTAAAGCTGGCTGCCACCGACGTGGCGGCGGGTCCGATGCTGCTGGACATTGCTGGCAAGGACGCAGTTCAAGGCCGGTTTACCTTGGGGATCGAGGGGACAGCCGCCGCTGCCACAGGCGCGGCGTTGCTGCGGAGCCTCAACGGTACGCTGCGCCTCGATGGTAGCGACGGCGTACTCAAGGGCATCAACGCCGACCGCGATATTTGTCAGGCGCGTGTCAAGATTGCCAGTCTGCGTGGCAAGGCTGGCCCCGAATGCGACCTGAGTCCCGACACACGGTTTTCCGTTCTGCGGGTCAGCGGCAAGGTCCGTGCCGGTGTGTGGCACAGCGATGACCTGTTCTTGGAGCAACAACGGCATCAGCCTGGTCAGTTCTATCAGCTGCGAGGCGCCGGCTCGCTGGACTTGCCGACCTCTGAAGTGGATTACCGCTTACGGACCGCGGCACTTCGTCGTGGTGGCGACGGCGAGCCCGATGTCGTCAAGGAAGCACCGGTGCGGCTGCGGGTGACCGGACGGCCAGGCGATTTTAAAGTTCGTCCGCAGCTGGCGGCGGGTGACGAGACCATGCGGCGCTTGCAGGAGAAGCTCGCTCCCAAAGCCGGTGACTCCGAGCGCGAGCAGCGTGGCAAGGCGTTGTTGCGTGGCTTGTTGGGGCGCTGACCCGGTAATCTGCCACCGGTTGATCGGGCGTATGCGCGGCGCGCGCTTGCCGGCCTTTGAAGCCGGTAGCTAGAATGAAGGCCATAAGCGGGTGTAGTTCAATGGTAGAACGGGAGCTTCCCATGCTCTCAGTGAGGGTTCGATTCCCTTCACCCGCTCCACAGTTGGCATTCAAGTCGGTGTTCTGCCCTCGTACTCGTGCAGTTTCGCGCGATCGCGTGTGATCGCCCGCGCCGGGTTTTGAGGTATGGGCGCTGCGCAGATGGCGCGGTGACCCGGCGCTGGTCTGGATTTTCAAAGGACGATTTTCGGCTCCTGGCCCGTGTGGTGCCGTATCGGGAGCTCGTCCACGCTTGTTCTGGGGAGGACATGCCGGATGCGTCGTGGTGCTGGAGGGCCGATGCGACCGGTCAGGTCGTTGACGTCACCGTTGTTGGCCAAGATAATGCACGGCTATTTCCTTGGAGGGGTTCCCGAGCGGTCAAAGGGATCAGACTGTAAATCTGACGGCTCAGCCTTCGGAGGTTCGAATCCTCCCCCCTCCACCATTCGGATCATCCCGTTAGTCGCTCTTCACGACGGCGGTTTTCGGTACCGGTCGCGGGTGTAGTTCAATGGTAGAACTTCAGCCTTCCAAGCTGATAGCGTGGGTTCGATTCCCATCACCCGCTCCATATGTGTCGGGGACGGATGCGCTCACGTAGCTCAGTCGGTAGAGCACTTCCTTGGTAAG
>NZ_JBFIII010000101.1 GCF_041601295.1 Immundisolibacter sp. | reverse complement strand
GCGACTTCCTCGCCGAACTGCTCTGACACCTCGGCGCTGGTGGCGGTGGTGTCCTCGATTACATCGTGCAGCAAGGCCGCGCACATGGTCGCGGCATCCACGTGCAGGTCGGCCAGGATGGTGGCGACCGCCAAAGGGTGGGCAATATAGGGTTCGCCGGTTTGGCGCTGTTGGCCGGAATGGGCGCGTTCGCCGTAGGCATAGGCGCGGCGTATCGCCGCAATGTCGTCCGGCGTCAGGTAGGCGGCAAGCTGCCGGGCCAGTGTCTCGAAGCCGCTCGCCTGGACCGCTTGTGCGGGTGCGCTCAGGGCGCCTCGCCCGCCTCGGGCACGGGCCCCTCGACGCGGGCTGCCGCATCGACTGCCTGCTCCCAGCCGTTGGCGTCGCGCTCCGCGGCCAACTCCTCGGGCGTCATGAACAGGTGCAATTCTTCAGGCTCCATCACGCTGCGGTCGATCTTGCCGGCGGCAATTTCGCGTAAGGCAATCACCGTTGGCTTGTCGTTTTCAGGCTCCACCAAGGGTGTGCGGCCGAGCGACAACTGACGCGCCCGGCGGGCTGCCATCAGCACCAGATCAAAGCGGCTTTCGGCCTTGGGAAGGCAGTCTTCAACAGTAATGCGGGCCATGGGCATAAACCTGAAAGTGCGTGAAGCGAAGGCGACAGTTTAGCAGGATGTCAAGCTCGACCTGGCGTGCCTGTGTCCGTGGCATCGCAAGGACTCGTGTGGCGCGCAGTCGTCACGTAGCCAATACAAAATGGTGCCCGGAGCCGGACTCGAACCGGCACGGCCGCAAGGCCGAGGGATTTTAAGTCCCTTGCGTCTACCTGTTTCGCCATCCGGGCGTCTGGCGTGAAAATCGCATGTTAGCAGGGGGTGCGCCGGTACGTTTGGTGCCGCTGAACGCGCGTTGCTTGGTCTGCATGCCCTCTGCGCGCAGCTACTCGACGCGCTGAATCATAGTCACCGCATAATTGGCGGCCATGCCCCGCCCCTCTGACATTCTTCGCGCCACCTTCGGCTACCACGCGTTTCGGGGTCAGCAGGAGGCCATCATCGACTGTGCGGTGGCCGGTGGTGATGCGCTGGTGATCATGCCGACCGGCGGCGGCAAGTCTCTGTGCTACCAGGTGCCGGCGCTGGTGCGGGCCGGTGTCGGTGTGGTGGTGTCGCCGCTGATCGCGCTGATGGACGATCAGGTGGCGGCGCTGCGGGAGCTTGGCGTCGCGGCGGCTGCGTTGCACTCGGGCCTGCCGCCGGGCGCGGCGGCAGCCATCGAAAAAGATCTCATCGCCGGGCGGCTGGATCTGGTCTACATGGCGCCGGAACGGTTGCTCGGGGAGCGCACGCTGGAGCTGCTACAGGTCGCGCATCCGGCGTTGATCGCCATCGACGAGGCGCACTGCGTATCGCAGTGGGGGCACGATTTCCGGCCCGAGTACCTCGGTCTTGGGGTGCTGGGCGAGCGCTATCCCGGCGTGCCACGACTGGCGCTGACCGCCACCGCCGATGGCCCGACGCAGCGCGACATCGTGAAGCGACTGGGCTTGAACAACGCGGCGATATTTACCGCCAGTTTCGATCGGCCGAACATCCGCTACCACATCCAGCAGGGCGACCGAATGCGGGACCAGCTGCTGGATTTTCTGGATGCCCGCCACCGTACCGACACCGGCATTGTCTACTGCCCGACCCGGCGCCGGGTGGAAGAAACCGCCGCCTGGCTTGAGAAGCATGGCCGGGTGGCGGTGGCTTACCACGCGGGAATGCCGGCCGACCAGCGCGCCGCCAACCAGCGCCGCTTCCTGCGCGAGGATGGGCTGGTGATGGTGGCCACGGTGGCGTTTGGTATGGGTATCGACAAGCCCGACGTGCGTTTTGTGGCGCACCTGGGCCTGCCCAAGAACATCGAAAGTTATTATCAGGAAACCGGCCGCGCCGGTCGCGATGGTCTGCCCGCCAACGCCTGGATGGGTTACGGCCTGGCCGATGTGGTCGGCGTGCGACAGCTGCTGGCCAACAGCGATGTGCCCCAGGAGCGGCGGCGGGTCGAGCAGGGTAAGTTCGACGCTCTGCTGGGCCTGGTCGAGATCACCGATTGCCGGCGCCAGGCGCTGCTGAACTATTTCGGCGAACAGATGGCCGAGCCCTGCGGCAACTGCGACAACTGCCTGGCCCCGCCGGCCACCTTCGATGCCACCGTGGCGGCCCAGCTCGCCCTGTCGTGCGTCTACCGCACCGGCCAGCGCTTTGGGGCCGGATACCTGATCGACGTGCTGCGTGGTGGGGACGATCCGCGCATCGCCAGCCTTGGCCACGACACACTGGCGGTGTTCGGACGCGGCAAGGAGCGGCCGGCGGCGCAGTGGCGGGCCATCTACCGGCAACTGGTGGCGCGCGGCTATGTGAGTGTGGACATTGAGGGTCACGGCAGCCTGCGTCTGACCGAGCAGGCCCGCCCGGTGCTGCGCGGTGAGCAGGCGCTGCTTCTGCGGGAGGAGGCGACGGCGATCGCTCGCCGTCGCCAGAAACGCGCCGGCGGTGGCCAGGCCGCGGTGCCGGCGGCTGATCAGGCGCTGTTCGAAGCCTTGCGGGCCGAACGGCGGCGCCTGGCCGAGGCGCACAACGTGCCCGCTTATGTGATTTTTCACGATGCGACGCTGGCGCAGATGGCCGCCGAACGGCCGCAGGCATTGGCTGAGCTGGCGCAGATCGGCGGCGTCGGTGCGGCCAAGCTGGACCGTTACGGGGCGGATTTTCTGGTCGTTCTGCGCACGGTGGCGAATAGCTGAGAAGACGCCGGAGTGGTCGGCGTTTCCTGCGGGCCAGGGATGGCCCGCCGCGTAGGGAAACGCTGAGGGATTCAGTGTTTCCCGCAGCGCACGGATGCGCTGCCAAAATCCGTGGGGGTTAGCCACTGATTTTGTGAGTCATCGGAAAACCACGCTTTTCCGATGGCGGGCGCTGAGAAAGCCAGGATGGATTTATTCAGCGCTAGCCGGACCGGGCATCAGCCGCCGGTCATGGACATGAAGCGGATGACTTTTTCCGGCTTTTCGCGGAATTCATGCCGCTCGGGCTTCAGGCCAATCGCGCTGCGAATGGCGGCTTCCAGTTCGGCATCGCTGGCGCCGGCCCGCAGCATGGGGCGCAATTCGTAGCTGTTGTCCTGGCCCAGGCACAGGTACAGCGTGCCGTCGGCGGCCAGACGCACGCGGTTGCAGGTTTCGCAAAAGTGCTGCGAGATCGGCGTGATGAAGCCGATGGTGGTTTTCGAGCCGGTCACGCGGTAGTAGCGTGCGGGCCCGCCGCCCGGTTGCAGGTCCGGGATCAGGTCGAAACGTTCATTCAGGCGCTCGCGCACCGTCTGCAGGTTCAGGTACTGGCCGGTGGCGTTGCGACCGGTGTCGCCCATCGGCATGGTTTCGATCAGGCGCAGGGTGAAGTCCCGTTCGGCGCAGAACGCGACCATGTCCTCGATTTCGTCGTCGTTGACGCCGCCCATGGCGACCATGTTGATCTTGACCGGCGCCAGACCCGCGTCCCGCGCCGCCTCCAGGCCGCGCAGCACCTTGTGCAGCTTGCCGCCGCCGGTGATTTCCGCAAACCGGTCCGGGCGAAGCGAGTCCAGGCTTACGTTGACGCGCCGCACACCGGCCGCCTTGAGCGCCGACGCAAACTTGTCCAGGCGCACCGCGTTGGTGGACAGCGACAGATCGCTCAGGCCGGGCAGGGCCGACAGGCGGCTGGCCAGGTCCGGCAGGTCGCGGCGCACCAGCGGTTCGCCGCCGGTCAGGCGGATGCGCTGCACGCCGAGGCGCACGAAGGCCCCGACCACGCGCTCGATCTCGCTGAAGGTAAGCCAGTCGTCCGGCTCGTGGAAGCCGTCGAAGCCCTTGGGCATGCAATAGCTGCAGCGCAGATCGCAGCGATCCGTCACCGACACGCGCACGTATTCAATGCGCCGCTGGAACGGGTCGATCAGGGTCTGTGTGGGGGTGTCGGGGCTCATGGCGGCGACTATAACAAACCGCCCGATCGGGATTGCACCGCCGGCAATTCAGCCAGTGGCCAGCGGGCGCGGGCGCCGCAATCCGGGCCGACGCGCTCGCCGGCCATAAGCCGCAGGCAGCCGGCGTAGGCAATCATGGCGCCGTTATCCGTGCACAGCTGGGGAGCCGGATAGCGCACCTCAAAGCCGTCGGCATTCGCCGCAGCTGCCAGGGACGCCCGCAGGTGCTGATTGGCGCTCACCCCGCCGGCCACCACCAGGGTATGCAGGCCGGTCTGGGCCAGCGCGCGTCGGCACTTGATCAGCAGTGTGTCGACCACCGCATCCTCAAAGGCACGGGCGATGTCGGCGCGGTGTTCTTCCTGTGGGTGAGCCTCGATCAGCAACCTCACCTGCGTCTTCAGGCCACTGAAGCTGAAGTCGAGGCCAGGTTTTGCGGTCATGGGTCGGGGCAGGGTAAAGCGCGCGCTGCGCCCGTCCTGCGCCAGCCGCGCCAGCGCCGGGCCACCGGGGTAGGGCAGGCCAAGCAGCTTGGCGGTTTTGTCGAAGGCTTCACCGGCCGCGTCATCCACTGACTCCCCGAGAATCGTATAAGCGCCCAGACCATCCACCCGTACCAGCAGCGTGTGACCGCCGGACACCAATAGCGCCAGAAACGGAAACCGCGGCTGCGTGGCGTCCAGCAGCGGCGACAGCAGGTGCGCTTCCATGTGATGCACGGCAACCGCCGGAATGCCCTGCGCAAAAGCCAGGCTGCGACCGATGCTGCTGCCAACCAGCAACGCGCCGATCAGGCCCGGTCCGGCGGTGTAGGCAATGCCGTCGAGTTCAGCGATATCAATGCCAGCCTCGCGCAGCAATTCGCGCAGCAGGGGCACTGTGCGTCGCAGATGATCGCGCGAGGCCAGCTCCGGAACCACGCCGCCGTAAAGCGCGTGCAGCGGCACCTGGCTGTGCAGCACATCCGCCAACAGGCCGCGCTCGCTGTGGTAGAGCGCCAGGCCGGTTTCATCGCAGGAAGTCTCTATGCCCAGAACCAGCATGGTGTGTCCGACCGGTGTACGACTTTCGCCGAAGGCAGAAGTGCCGGTAGAATCTAGCACTTTTCGCCACCTGGCTTTTCCGGAGCAGCTTCGGGCCGGTGTTGATTCATTTCGCCGATGACAGTCGGCACACGAGGTATGCATGCCGGTCGTTCAGTTACGCGAAAACGAGCCCTTTGATGTTGCCCTGCGTCGCTTCAAGCGCACCTGCGAGAAGGCGGGCGTGTTGTCCGAGGCGCGTCGGCGCGAGTTTTACGAGAAACCGACGCAGGAACGCAAGCGCAAAGCCGCCGCGGCGGTGAAGCGGCATCAGAAAAAAGTCTCCCGCACGGGCCGGGGTGCACGCCGCACGCGCGGTGCCCGCCTGACCTGAACGCCATGTCCGTGAAGCAGCGCCTCGACGACGACGTCAAGGCCGCCATGCGCGCCCGCGAAAAGGAGCGCCTGGTTACGCTGCGCCTGATCACTGCCGCCATCAAGCAACGTGAAATCGACGAGCGCATCGTGCTCGACGACGCCCAGGTGCTGGCGGTGCTGGACAAGATGGTCAAGCAGCGGCGCGAGTCGATCAGTCACTTCGACGCTGCCAATCGTCACGACCTGGCCGACAAGGAGCGCTTCGAGCTTGGCCTCTTGCAGGGCTACATGCCGGCGGGGCTGGAAGTGGCCGAAATCGATCGCCTGGTTGCCGGGGCGATTGCCGCCACCGGTGCATCGGGTGTCCGCGACATGGGCCGCGTGATGGCGCACCTGAAGCCGCAGGTCCAGGGCCGTGCCGACATGGCTGAGCTGAGCCAACGCGTGAAAGCGCTGCTCGGCGGCTGAGGCTCAGGCCGCACAGTCAAGGTGCCATATGCGCGCCATCGATTCATGACCCGCCGCCAGCTCCTGTTTTTGGGCACTGCCCTGTGGGTCAGCTCTGTCGCTGCGGCGCCGCTGATTGAATTACAGGCCGTGCTGGGGAAAACCGCGGTGTTGGAGGTGGATGGTCAGCGTCGCTTGTTGCAGGTAGGGCAATCCAGCCCGGAAGGGGTGCGTCTGCTGCAACTGACACCCGGCGCGGCCAAGCTGCAAATTGATGGCCAGGTGCATGACTACCCGCTGGGCGGACGCGCCGGCGGCGCGCTGCCGGCAGGCCGAGTTCCCAACGTACGCATCGACCGCGACCAAAGCGGTATGTACCTGACCAGCGGGGCCATTAACGGCAAGACGGTGGAGTTTCTGGTCGACACGGGTGCGACCACCGTGGCTATCAACGACGGTACCGCCCGCCGGCTGGGTATTGATTACCGCGCCGGTAACAAGGGTCTGGTGGAAACCGCCAGCGGCATCACCGAAGCCTACGCCGTGACTCTGAGCGAGGTCAGCGTTGGCAATATCAGGCTGCCTAACGTAGCGGCGGTCGTGATCAGCGGCCCGCAGCCGAGCCGGGTGCTGCTGGGCATGTCGTTTTTGTCCCGAACACAAATCGAGCACGCGCACGACACGCTGATACTGCGTCGCAAGTATTGAGCTGGCTGGCGCTCAGGCGACGGGTTTTTCGATCAGCGCGTACGCTGAGTGGTTGTGGATGGACTCGAAGTTCTCCGCTTCCACCACGTATCCGGCCAGGCGTTCGTCGCGATTGAGGCTGCCGGCGATGTCTCTGACCAGGTCTTCGACGAATTTCGGGTTGTCGTAGGCACGCTCGGTCACATATTTCTCGTCCGGCCGTTTCAGCAGGCCGTACAGGTCGCACGAGGCCTGCGCCTCTACCAGTTCGATCAACTCTTCTATCCACACGGGTGTGCGCAGGTGTGCCGTCAGCGTGACGTGCGTACGCTGATTGTGGGCGCCGTAGTCGGAAATCTGCTTTGAACACGGGCACAGGCTGGTGACTGGAACCACCAGACGCGCGGTGAGCTGCTCCTGGCCCCCGGCAATTTCACCAATGTAGCTGACCTCGTAATCCATCAGGCTGCTGACGCCGGTCACCGGCGCCGCCTTGTTGACGAAAAACGGGAAACTCATCTCGACATGGCCGGCGCGCGCCTCCAGCCGCTCGCACATTTCGCGCAGCATCTCCCGGAAGGTACCCAGCGAAATCTCCCGCTCGTGGCCGTTCAGGATCTCGATGAAGCGGGACATGTGCGTGCCCTTGAAGTTATGCGGCAGATGCACGTACATGTTGAAGGTGGCCACCGTGTGCTGTTCGGTGCCGCTGCGCGAGAGGATGCGTACCGGGTGGCGAATGCTCTTGATGCCGACGCGGTCGATGTCCAGCCGGCGGCTGTCCGGTGACGCCTGGACATCAGCGATTTGCGGCACGGCCGGCTCGGATGGCTTGTTCATGGTGAGTTTCCTGACGGCATGGCAGGGCCGCCGATAGGGGGAAGTCAGCGACTCCGGTGGAGACAGCTTCGGTAGGCCACGTCCGCCGATTGTACCGGCCGCGGGCGGCGGCGCCAGTCACAGGCACTCGTGGGCACGTCAGGAGCCCGGACCGCTAAGTGGTACACGCTTGCGCTGTCCGGGGTCGCGCCGCGACCGGGTCAACGCTCGCCACCCAGGCCCACAGGACGAGTTTGCCTTGAATGGCGGGTGCGTGCTGACTCTGGCGCTGGTGACATACCCGATGATCATGGCCTTGGCGCTCGGGTCATTCAGGGTGTCGCTGGGCGCGAGCGCGTTAATAGCCAGTGTGGGAACTGGCAGCGCGCGGGCGTTTGCGATCATTGCCGTACGCGGCCACCGGCCAAACTGACTTTCAGGCCCCCAGGACTGGCGGACCCTGGAGCGTGGCTGGCGGTCAGCTACGGGCGAAGAACTGCACCACGTTGCCGGCCGGATCGCGGCAGGTAAAAAAGCTGCCGTGGCCGCCCATGCCGATGACTTCGCTCACGGCGATGCCCTGAGCGGTCAGGCCCGCGCGCGTGGCGGCCAGATCGTCCACCTGCATTACCACGGTTGCGTTCTGGCCCGGATCCACCTGTCCAGGCGCCGGAGTTCCGATGGCCACCTGGGTGCCGCCGACGTCGAACTGCGTCCACTTGTCGCCGTCCTGGAACTTCACTGCCAGGCCCAGTGTGTCGCGGTAGAAGGCCAGTGCGGCGTCCATGTCGGGTACCACGTAGTAGACGTTGGTGACTTTGCTGATGGCCATGGCGGGTCTCGGTGGCGGGTATCGGCGCTATTGTCCCACGCAGGACACCGGTGGTTGCTGTGGGACAATCACCGCCGGCAACCCTCGCGAGCCCGATTTCGTCATGAATTCAGCCGTCAAACCTCCGCGCAGCCTGATTGCCGCCGCTGCCGACGCGATCCGGGACTTCGACCTGATCCGCGACGGCGACCGCATCCTGGTCGGCGTGTCCGGTGGCAAGGACAGCCTGTCCCTGCTGCATGTGCTGCTGCATTTCCAGGGTCGCGCGCCGGTGCGCTTCCAGATTGGCGCGGCCAACATCGACCCGCAGATGCCCGGCTACGACCCGAGCCCGCTGGCCGCTTACGTCGAGAGTCTGGGCGTGCCGTACGTCCAGGCCAGCTACAGCCTGGCGCGAGCGGCCAAGGGTTCGTTCAAGGGGCAAACCCTGTGTGCCTTTTGCTCGCGCATGCGACGCGGCAAGCTGTACGGCCTGGCTCGCGAGCATGGCTACAACAGCCTGGCGCTGGCGCATCATCTGGATGACGTGGCCGAGACGTTTCTGATGAACGCGTTTTTTGGCGGCAAGCTGCGCGCCATGCCGGCGGCGTACACCAATGACGACGGTGACCTGCGCGTGATTCGCCCGCTGGTCTATGCCCGTGAGCGGCAGGCGGCGGCCTTTGCGCAAAGCGCGCCGCTGCCGGTAATCCCGGATAACTGTCCGACCTGCGATTCCGCGACCCGCCAGCGCCAGCATATGAAGGCTTTGCTCGGGGAACTGGAAGCACAGCATCCGCGGCTGTACTCGGTGCTGCGCACCACGCTGGCGCCGTTGCTGCGGGCGGACGCGACCGGCGGCCTGCCCATGCCCAGCGCCGTGAAGGTGCTTGCGGACCTGCGGCGGCGGGAGCCGGTCGAGGCACTGCCGGTCGACTGAAGTCGTCGGCAGCCAGTCCCGCCCCGGCATCACATATCCATCAACCGCCGATAGCCGTTCCAGAACCCGCGCACCGGGTCTTCGCTGGCCATGAAGGTGGTATCGGCGGCCACGCTGCGCCCGCCCATCTCGATGATGGCCTCGGTGCCGCCGTCCCTGGCGATGCCCTGCTGCACAATCTCGATGGCTAGGCCGTCCTCCATCGACACCAGCCCGGCCGGGCCGATCAGGTTGATCTGCTTCAGGCGCATGTCGGTCAGTTCCTGATCCTCGTCCGCATAGCCGAAGAAGGTGTAGTGCACGGTCACGCCGTCCGGGCCGTGCGGCTCGAACTGGCGGATGTTCAGCACGTTGGCGATCTGCTGCATCATCATGATCGGGAACACGTCGATGATCACCAGGTTGATGCCGTCGTCCCACTCCATCCTGCCCTTTAGCAGGCTGCCGTCTTCCAGCTTGTAGGTGCCTTCCTGGTAGGTGTGGGCGGCTTCCTGCATGCCCTGCTGGCGGGCCGCCTCGTCTTCCTTGCCGACGTAGGTGTAAAAGCAGGTGTGCAGACCGTCTTCGGTGATGTGTAGCTGGCCCTTCTGGCTGGCCCGAAATAACCCGAACGTCGCAAAGAACAGGTGCAGCAGGCTGGCGTGATAGCCGTCGCGCGGGTTCTCGGCGTACAGCTTCCAGTTGCCCCGCATGTGCTGGTGCTGG
>NZ_JBFIII010000100.1 GCF_041601295.1 Immundisolibacter sp. | reverse complement strand
TTCGGGGGGGCGCCCGCCCCGGCCACCGTGCCGTCCGGCGCAAAGCGGCCGGCGGAATACATTTCAAGAAAGTGGCGGGCCGCCGCATGGCGGGTCGACGACCAGCTCGTCGGCAGGTGTTCCAGATAGTCACCTGCCGTCCACTGCGGCCGCTCTGGCAAGCCACTGGCCCGCAGAAACTGGCGCCACAGCCGCGCCCATTCGCGGCCGCGCAGCGCGCGTGGACCCGTCCGACGCAAACGCCGGTATTCGCGCACGAACAATCCAGCCAACACCGCGAGCCCAGCCAGCAGCACGCCCTGCACCTGGCCATCGGTCAACTGTATCGCCCGCCACCACAGGTCCAGGTTCGCGAGCAGCCGCTGCCAGGCTCGCTCCAGCTCACCGCCACCAAAATCGGCCAGCACCAGGTCGTAATCCGGCGGCGTGGCGTCCAGCGTATGCCAGCGACCGGCCTCGTCCTGCCACTCGCTCCAGGCGTGGGCATCGCGTTCACGCACCAGCCACAGGCTTTCGCTAAGCGGCTCGGTCACCAGATAGCCGGTCACCAGGCGACTGGGCACGCCATTGGCGCGCAGAGCCAGCACTGACGCGGTGGCATACCAGAAACAATGTGCCGGCTTGCGCTTGAGGAAAAAATCCTTGAACGGCGCGTCGCGGTTCAACGCGAACCGCAGGCTGTACTGACGCCCGCGCAGCTCCCCCGCCACGCGGGCGGCGGTCTGTGTCGCGTCGGCGCCCGCCAGTTGCCCCGCCGCGGCTTGCAACTCGGCGTCCCAGAACGCCGGCAGCGCCAGCGCCGCCGCGCCGGCACGCGACTCGCTGGCCGACGAACCACCGGCCAGCTGCCAACGTCGCGCTGCGCGGTCTGCAAACTGGGCACGCAGTACCCCGGTCCGATCGTAAGCCAGACTGGAATCGACCATGTCCACCTGGCGCGTGCCGGGCGGCACGAACACCAGGTCGTCGCGCCGCAGGCTGTGCACGGCCAGTGACCAGGTGTTCGGGCCGCTACCAAGACGGTATCGGCGGCCGGACTCCGTTGCCACGGACAGCAACTCCGGTCCCGACGCACCATCTGTTTTCCATTCAAGTCCCGCGCCCAGGGTCAGCAGGCGGTTGCCGACCAGATATTGTGGCGGCGTGCCACCGGTCACCGCCAGGCGCATCACCGGTCGCCGCGCTGGGCGCAAAAATCCGTCCGGCCGAAGCTGGGCCAGCGGCGAGAAGGCGGTTTCTCCACGCGGATTCGGCATGGCGCTGATCAGCGCGCCAATCAGCGGGCGCTGCGCGGCCTGCAGTGCCGGCTCGGTCAGCGGTAACAGCATGAGTGCTGGTAATAAAATCAGAATTCGCGGCAGCACACGCACGCCAAGTCGCGACAAGGCCGGCGCCAGAAACCCAGCCCCAGTGCCCAGCCATGGCAGCGTCAGGGTCAGGCCATCCGCCGGCACATTACGCGGAATCAGCAACACCAGGGCCAGGGTGCTGGCGGCCAGAATGTCCCCGCCGTTATCGCCAGCGCTGCCGGCCAGCGGCGGCAGGCGCGTGGCCAGTAACCACAGCATCAACACCAGCCCAGCCAGGCACAAGCCCGCAAACACGGCGAAATCACCTGCCCAGGAACCGGCAGGCACCAGATCCGCGAGCCCCAGATAACCCAGCAGGCCGCCGCTGACAAACACAATGAACGCCAGTCCCGGGGTTGGCGCCAGGGGCAGGCGTGGTTGCAGACGTACCAGCAGCGCCAGCGCGCTGAGCACCCCCATCACCACAGCGGCTGTCGGCAACTGCATGGAACACAACACATGCGCCCCGGCAGCCGCCACGGCGACACTCAGCACGACGTCGGCCAAGCGCATCAGGCGGTGATTTCCAGATTGCCGGGCGCGACCGGCAGCGGCGAACCACCATTGCCGGTAAGCCGGAAAACCAGCACCACATAACCGGCGCCACGCCAGGCCGATACCTGGGCGGCCAGGGTCTCGGACCAGTCCTCGGTGACCAGAAGATACAGCCAGTCCGGTCTGGGCACGGTCGCCGGCAACAGCGTGTGCCGGGCCGGTGGGCACGCCGCAATCGCGCGCTGCAAGGCGGCTTCGTCGGCCAGTGGCTGCCAGCCCTCAGCGAAGGCGACGGCTTGTACCGGCAGCGCCTCGCGCCGTGCGCGCGCCGCCAGTTCCAGCACCAGTGCCAGGCGCCGATCCAGCGCTTTGGCATTTTTTGGTCGCCGCTGCCAGGGCTTGAAACCCGCCACCGCGGTATCGCAGTAAATGGCGACCGCCCCGGCGGACAGCTCGGCACCATCCCTGAACACCCGCGACATCAGTTCGCCACGGCGGGCGCTGGCGCGCTGATCCAGACGAGTCGCCGGATCACCCGCCTGATACGGGCGCGAATGGGCGTACTCCAGCGCGCCGGCTGCGCGCGCTGCATGACTGCCATGTTTCAGGCAGCGGGACGCAAGTTGCCGCAATGGCGGCAAATTCACGGTGAGTGGCGGCGGCAGCACTGCCAGTTCCAGCGCCACCGGCACACGCAGCGTGCTGCGCGTGACAAACAGCGGGAAATAACTGTGTACCGCCAGCCCCGGCAAGTGCACCAGGCCCCGTGCGGTGGGCCTGACAATCACCTCGCACAGGCGACTGGCTCCCGGATCGACGCGCTCGACCACCGCACTTTGTGAGGCCGTCCCCGGCCGCCAACCCGGGCCGCGAAATTCGCGCAGTACCAGTTCTCGCGCTGGCCAGCGACCGGTATTACTGATTCGCACCCGGCTGCGACATGGCCGCCCGGCGATGGCTGTTTCGGATTCCAGGCGCTGTACGCGCAAACGCGGTCGCCACAGCTGTCCGACAGCGGCGCAGGCGGCAATCAGTAGCAGGCCGGCCGTGGCCAGATAAAGGTCAAAGCCGGGGTTGCTGGGGCGTGCCAGCAGCAGCAAAAGACCACAGGCCGTCAGCAGCACCCAGCCACCGGCGGTAAGGCCGTCGCGTAGTGCGCGCAGCGGCGTCAACCAGCCGCCGCGGCGTTCGGTCAGGCGCGGCACCAGGCGCAATTCGAACAACCAGCGCAGCATGCGCCAGGCGTGCAAGAACCCGTTCTCGGCTGGTACGCGCAGTGGACGGTCGGCGAATTCCTTCATGGCATGGCATTCGCCGGCGCGCTGGTGTCAGCGTGGCACCGGCACGCTGGCGATCAGTTCGTCCAGCAGCTTGCCGGTTGCCCGGCGATCGGCCTCGCGCCCCTGGCGTGGCAGCAGGCGGTGATCCCATACCGGGTGCAGCAACGCGCGAAGGTCTTCGGCCCGCACCGCCGCATGGCCCTGCAGCAAGGCCCGCGCCCGCGCGGCATCGGCCAGGTGGATGGCCCCGCGTGGCGAAATGCCCAGCCGCAGACGGGAGTCCTCGCGTGTCGCGCGGGCCATGGAGACGATGTACTGGGCCAGGTCCGGGTGCAGAAATATGTCCCGGGTAGCCTGTCGCAGACCTATAAGAATCTCGCGGCTGAGCCCGGACTGCACGGGCGATGCCTGGCGGTAATCGTCGAGCAGGGCCTGTTCGGCCGCCGCGTCCGGATAGCCGAGCCGGGTGGCGATCAGGAACCGGTCCAGCTGTGCCTCCGGCAGCGGGTTGGTGCTGTCGAAGTCGATCGGGTTCTGGGTCGCGATCACCGTGAACAGCGGCGACAGGGGATGGCCGACCCCGTCGGCGGTCACCTGGCCTTCTTCCATCGCCTGCAGGAAGGCGGACTGGCTGCGCGTGGGCGCGCGGTTGATCTCGTCCGCCAGCAGCAGATCGGTAAACACCGGCCCGGGAACGAACTCGAAGCGACCGTCGCCGGGGTGATAGACGCTGCCGCCGAGCACGTCGGCCGGCAAAATGTCCGAGGTGAACTGAACGCGGTTGAACTCCACCCCGAGCGCCCGTGCCAGACCCTTGGCCAGCGTCGTCTTGCCGACCCCCGGCACGTCTTCCAGCAGTACGTGGCCGCCGGCCAGCACCGTTATCAACAACAGTTCTATGACGGTCTCGTCACCCAGCCATACCGCTGTCATATACGCACGCGCCGCCGCCAGGACATCAACGTGCCCCAGACGCAAATCAGAAGCCGCGGCGTCGCGCGGCATGCTGCGAGTGTTTGCGGGGAGAATTGCCATGGCGGGGTACCTGCTTGCCTGTCACCACCGCTGCTATCGGCCGGAGCAACGCTTCAGTGTAGGGTCGCGTTGGCTTGCGAAGGAACACCGAGCTGGCCCAACTGACGGGCGACCGCTTGCACGCTGTCCAGCACCGGCAGGATTTCCGCTTCGTTTTTGCGCCATTTCTCCGTATCGGGCGCACTCAGGGTGTAGCGGGACAGGGGCAGCTTCGATGCTGTCAGCTCCTGCATGCGTGGACCGAACGGGATGTCGGCGAACTCGCATACCTGGCGCACCACCGTCGCCGTATCCGTGGATAGCTGCGCATAATCCACCGCGCACCAGCGCGCCGCCGGCAGCTGCGCCAGGTCGTCGAGGATGCACTGATTCGCCACCCGCCACTGGTAGGCGGCGATGTCCGCCAGAGCGTCGGGTTTGAGGGTCTGCCAGTCCGGCGGCAGCAGCAGCGACCAGGCGGGACCCTCCCAGCCGGGCAGCTTGGGGTAGGTCACAAACTTGCCCGACCGCCAGGCCTCCATGATGCTGCTGATGTTCGCGCGCGGCTCCCGGTGCAAAAATACAAACAGGGCGTCCGGGAACGCCGCGTTCAGAAAGGGAATGCGCAAGGCATTCTTGGGCGTTTTCTCCAGAAAACGCACGCTCTGGGGCCGGCTTTGCGCCGGCAACTCGGTCAGCCGCTTGCCGTCGCCGTTACGCAGGCCACGCCGGAATGCAGCCCGCAGGCGCGCCACGACCTCGGGACTGGCGTCGGCGGCCAGCAGGCGGTTGTTCAGGCGCCCGTTACGCAGTGGATTCAGCGCATCCTGCGACTCGAACTGGGCGTGGCTTTCGCCGCCGATGGTCCACAGCTGACGATTGGCCGCCAGGGTTTCGAACAGCAGCGTGCTGCCCGAGCGCGGCGCGGCGACGATGATGATCGGCCGCTGCATGCGATCGCGCGCGCGTCGGCGCGCCGAGCGCCTCGGCTGCTCGGCGCGGCAGGCGGCGGACAGGCGCGAACGCAACACTTCCATCGCGCCATGGCCGTTGCTGCGCAGCTTCAGGCCATCCCCGGCCACTCCCGCGCGGACCAGGCAATCGTCCAGCAGGCGACTGAATTCGCCATGACCTTCCGTCTGGTCACCGTAATAGCCCCACAGGTTGCGCCAGTCGGCGCGCAAGTCCGCCAGCAGGTGTTTGAAGGCGGCAGTCTCGTCCGGTGCGGCCTCGCCCTGGATATCGTCGACCAGCTCCTGCAACAACACGTCCATCTCGCCCGGCGCCATGACCGATGCCTCGGCAAACCGTTCGGTGCGAAGGTCTGGCCGAGCCTGCGGGTCGTACGCCACCGACACCATCAGTTCCCGCTGTGGCTGTGGCCCGGACGGCGCGAACGGTTGCTCCGAGCGACGGACCAGGTTCCACAGCCAGGCCGAGGCGGTGGTGTCGATTACCAGGTGGGTACGCGTCACGCCGCTGGGGTTGAGCACCTTGTGCATGCGCCAGTTATCGAACACCCAGGCCTCCCCAGGCGCCATGTGTACCTGGTCACCGCCGCACCAGAATTCAATCGACGGGTCGGTCACGATCGGCACGTGAATCCGTATGTGGTGATGCCAGTAGTGATGGATGTCGGTGTGCTCGCTGACGTTCTCGCCACTGGCCAGGCGCATGATGCGCGAGCGGCCGATTACTGACCGGAAACTGGCCATCACCTGCTGCATGTACGGGCATTTCCCCAGCGCCTGGGTCGGCTGCATCGAGCCGGTAAGGTCATCGTTCACGTCGCCGTCGGTTGCGACCAGGATCAGTGCCGAGTTGCCCACGAACCCCTGTGGATGCGGGCGCCAGTCGGGTTCGCCAAACTGCTCCAGTTCCTGGGCCAGACGCTGGGCGTCAAAGCGCATGGGCAGGCGGTAAAAGGTGGTGTCAAGCTTCATCTGGTACGGACCCACAGGCAGATGTGAACGGAATAGCGCGCAAGGTCGGCGTGTCGCGCCCGGCGGCAGTCAGCCGCTAGAATTATGCGCAATATCGGCGCGGCCCACCGCCGACCGGCTAAATGACGCCTTCAATGCATCCTGCAAATCACGCGCAACGGATACCCCCTGTGACCGACAAAACGACTCCCGCCGCCACTGACACGGCTGCCTGTTCCTGCAACAGTGGCCTACAGAACCGCAACTGCTGTGGCGCGACGGACGTCAAAGCACCCGGCGCCGACCAGATCAAGGCGCTGGAAGGCAATTTTCGGGAAGCCGTGGCGCGCTTTCAGGCCAAGGATCTTGCTGGCGCCGAGGCCTTTTGCGCGGGTGTGCTCAACAAGGCGCCAGGGCACCACCGCGCGCTGCGCATGCTGTTCGAGATTCAGAAGCTCAGGGGCAACGACTCCGCCACCGTGGTGCTGCTGCAGCGCCTGGCTCGGCTGCGCCCCAACGATGCTGACCTGGCCTGCGAGCTGTCCTTGTTGCTTTACAAGCGTCGCGACATGTCGGGCGCCCTCAAGCAGGCTCGCAATGCGGTGCGGCTGAATCCGCAGAATCCCCAGGCACATAACCTGATGGGCATGGTCCTGACCGACCTGAATCGCTTGCCGCCGGGCGAGTATCACTACCGCCGGGCGCTGGCCCTGCACCGGCCGATCGGCAAGCTGTGCGCCAATCTGGCCCTGAATCTGAAAAACCAGGGCCGGCTTGAGGAAGCACAGACCTTATACCAGCAGGCCGCCGGGCTCGAGCCGGAAAACATCGACACCCTGCTCGGCTGGGTGGGCTTGAAACAGGCAGCGCGCGACCTGCCCGGCGCCTGGGACCTGCTGGAGCAGACGCGCGAGCGCGCGCCGAAGCACCCCGGCGTGCGCGTGGCGCAGGCGGAACTGCTCAAACGCGAGAAAAAGTACGCCGAGGCGCTGGCCACGCTCGACCAGACGCCGGAAGGCGCGCCGGCCAAGAACCCCTGGCCGGGGCACTTTTACGCACGCGGCGACATCCTGGACAAGCTGGGTCGCTACGACGAAGCGTTCGAAGCCTTTGCCGAAGCCAACCGGCTGGTGCGAGACACCGGCAAGCGCAACTACGGCCGTAACTCGGCGCGCGCGCTGGTCTCGCGGCTGCAGGGCTTCTTCACCCGCGCCCGGGTCGATTCGTTGCCGCGCCTGGACAGCGGACACGGTGAACCGGTGCGGCCGATCTTCATCGTCGGCTTTCCCCGTTCCGGCACCACCATGGCGGAGCAGATACTGACCTCGCACCCGGCCATCAACGCCGGCGACGAACTGCCCTACATCAACGAACTGGCCCGAATTGCCCCCAACCTGCTCAACAGCGAACTGACCTACCCCAATTGCCTGGCCGACCTGTGGTTCGGCGAGAACATGGGCGTGCTGGCGGCGTTTCGCGATTACTACCTGCGCAAGGCCGAGCAAACCTCCCTGACAGCCGGTGCCGCCAACTGGTTCACCGACAAGATGCCGCTGAACGAGACCCACCTGGGGCTGATTCACCTGGTGTTCCCCGACGCGCCCATCGTGCACCTGATCCGGCATCCACTGGACGTGGTGCTGTCCACGTTCTCGATCGACCTCACGCACGGTTTCAATTGTTCGTATGCACTTGAAACCGCCGCCAGCCATTACGCTCTGGTGCGCCGCCTGGTGGACCACTACCGCGCAAATCTGGACCTGAACTACATGGCGGTGCGTTACGAGGATCTGGTCGCCGACCCCGAGCCGCACTGCCGGCAATTGCTCGAGTTCGTCGGTGAGCCCTGGGACCCACGCTGCCTGGATTTTCACGAAAACCGCCGCTACGCCCGTACCGCCAGCCACGCCCAGGTCACGGAGAAGCTCTACACCCAGTCGGTCTACCGGTATCGCAACTACCGCCAGCAGCTGGCGTCGGTGATTCCGGTGCTGCAACCGGCGATGGACAGCCTGGGTTACAGCGCCGACTGAACGCTGTGTCGCGCACGGGTGGAGCCGCTAGCGCTGGATATGCCAATCCGGAAGCGCTGAATAAATCCGTCCTGGATTTCTCAGCGCCAGCCATCGGAAAAGCGTGGTTTTCCGATGGCTCACAAAATCAGTGGCAGATAGCTACTGATTTTGGCAGCGCATCCTTGCGCTGCCGGAAACGCTGAATAAATTCACGGGCTCCCTAAAGTAATTTGAATGTGTGCCGTTAGCGCGGTAACCACGCACGATTTAATGGGGAAACTGCCGTGGCGACCGTGCCTTGTTACTGCATGTTCTGATGATCACGAAAGACCCTTGCGTGGGTCCACCAGAACCGGTAGCGGATGGACATTGGATCACCGGCACGAATCAGAGGAGGCAGCCGAGTTGATTGATCGCACTCAAGCCCACAAAAAAAACGCGCAAAACATTGCACAGCCAAGTTTGTGCGTGTTTAAATGCGGCCTGCTCAGTTGGGCGGCACGCCCCGATTAGTGTTCAGGCAGCCAGGGAGGCCGCCTACGCCAACAAGAATAGACAGTTAACCAGTTATTTTTTAACTACTTAAATGTAGGGAGTCGAACACATGGCCAATGCCAACGCGCGTTTCGGTGATAAAGCTGCAACCTTGCGTAACCAGGCGGGTCGCCCGCCATTTCGACCCACCGCGCTTGCCGCGGCTGTTGCCATCGCCCTGGTGCCTGCCTACGCGCGTGCCGACGAGTGGTCCCGCAACATCGAAATCAGCGGCCGGGCCGGCACCAACGACAGCTCGCACGGTGGCTTGGCCATCCTGCAGCCCCTGATGCAGGACGAAGACTCCCTTACCTACGCCGACCTGCGCGCCATCTTCGCTGATAACAGCACCAACGAATTCAACCTGGGTGTCGGCCACCGCCTGCTGCGCAACAACCGTATCCTGGGCGGCTACCTCGCCTACGACTGGCGCAAGACCGGCACCAATAACAAGTACAAGCAGGTGACCTTCGGCGCCGAGTCGCTGGGCGACACCTGGGACTTCCGTGCCAACTACTACCTGCCAGTAGGTGATAAAAAGAACATTGAAGGAGTTGTCAATACCGGCGGCAACTTCATCGGCAGTGGCCTGTTCTTCGATGGCATTGTCGAGGAAGCGATGGAAGGCTTCGACGCCGAAGTCGGCGCGCGTATTCCCGGCTCGCCGTATGAGACCCGCGTCTATGCCGGTGGCTACCATTTCAAGGGCGACTCCACCGACCGCGAAGCCAACGGCCCCAAGCTGCGCGTGGAAGTGCGGCCACGCAAGAACTTTGGCGTGGAACTGAGCTGGCAGGACGATAACCTGTTCGGTTCGCAGACCGGCCTGAAGCTGCGTTACTCCTTCGGTGGTCCCAGCGGTGAAGGAATCCGCACCGTCAGCGAGCGCATGACCCAGCTGGTCGAGCGTGACGCCGACATCAAGGAAAACTCCGAACTCGACTGGCGTGACCAGGTTTCCAACGACGACCGCGTCAACGTCGCCCCGTCCGGTGGCGTCATCCATATCGACAACAGCGCGTCACCGGGGGGCGACGGAACCAACGAGAATCCGTTCACCAATTTCGACGACGCCACGGTGGCCGGCAACCTCCCGGGCAGTACGCTGGTCCATGTGCACGCCGGCGAAGGCCCGTACACCGAAGACGTGACCCTGAGCAACGGCACCCTGTTGCTAGGCGAGACCATTGGCACTCTCACGCACCTGACCGACCCGTTCAGCGGCAAGCTGCGTAATTTCTATCTGCACTCATCCGAGGTCGGCAGCGACAACCCGGTAATGTACGGCAACGGCGCTGACGGCGGCGAAGGCGACATCATGGACGCCATCGTCACCCTGGCCGACGACAACGAAGTCGCCGGCTTTGACTTTGTCGGCGGCAACGGCGGTGGCTATGGCTCGCAGTTCGTCGGCGTGGGTGGCATCAACACCAGCAATGCCGATATCCACCACAACAACTTCTTGAGCGAAGGCAGCTTCGACACTTCGATCTTCCTGTTGGCCAACAGCTCCGGCAGCTTCACCGGCAACTGGATCCATGACAACAATATCTTCGGCGGTGGCGATGGCATCGGCATCTTCAGCTACGCCGGCCCGGGCGAGACCATCACCCAGGAAGTGACGATTTCCGATAATTTCGTCGGCTACGTCTATAACGTTGGTATCCAGGTTAATAACTCGGCGGGCTACGACGCCGTTGCCACCCAGACCGCCACGTTGACCGATAACGTCGTGCGGCGTTCCGGCGACGATGCCTTCCGAATCGGCAACGACGCCTATGACGGCGGCGACGCCACGCAAACGGCTACCCTGACCGGTAACTATGCCCTCTACAGCGGCACCGACGGCTTCGATATCGACAATGATGCCCGTCGCGGGAG
>NZ_JBFIII010000099.1 GCF_041601295.1 Immundisolibacter sp. | reverse complement strand
AGCTTGTAGCCTTTTTTCTGGATGTACTCGTACAGCTGAAAATAGGTGACGCCGGGTTCGACCAGCGCGTAGGCGAACTCTTCGTTCACCTCGATGATGCGATTCATGCGCTTCAAATCGACTACCACGTAGCCGGATTTGCGCGGCGCGGGGCCGCCATAGGCAAAGTTCTTGCCGCTGGAGATGGTCCACAGCGGCACCCGGTAGTCGTTGGCGATTTTCAGGATCTTCTGGATTTCCTCGACGCCGTCAGGAGCGACCACCGCCGAGGGCAGAAAGGCATCGTCATCCAAGGTCGAATAGGCATCGCGGTAGCTGCGCAGCGCCGGACCGTCTTCGTAAAAGACCCATTTATCGCCGACCACGGCGCGCATTTCTTTCACCGCTTGCTGAAACTGCTGGGGTGTCAGCCAGTCGGGCAGCACCTGGGGCATGGGCTTATCTCCTCGGCAAATTGTGGACGGCGGGACCGGCCAGTGGCTTAACTGCGGGGCGCGGGCACCAGAATCCAGGACACGAGTTGGCCGGGGCTGCCTTGCGGGCGCGCGGCGCGGCAGCTAAGCTCATGCCGATCGGCACATTCCTGGTCCATCGTCAGGCGCGGGATGGCATTACCCAGCGCACTCGGCCAACTATCCGCACTGGTCTTGAGCAGCGTCGCCAGGTCGGCGAGCCAGGCGGCGTTGCCGAGCAGACGGTGGCGCAGTTGCTCATCGCCCAGATGGGTGTGTTCGCCGCGGTAGGCCAAGGCGTACCCCTGGGGACCGGCCACCTGCTGGGCGATAACCAGGGCCGTGTGCGTGGTCAGCCCGACCACGGCCCGGCCGGCGGTCAGGGCCTCGGGCAGTATGCCCAGGACCACGCCGGGGTCATTGCCGACGCCATGGCTGCGGTAGGCCTGGCCGGCTATTGCCGCCAGAAAGGCGTCGCCTTCGGGATATCGGGTATCACATACCGCCTCATACGGGCGGTTGGCAGGCATCGCTCTTGCTCGCGCGGCAGCATTTGCCGCAGGCATCAGCGACGTCAGTCCGGCCAGACTGCCGCCCCGCAAGAATTCGCGGCGCGAAACCATAAGCTCTCCTCCTGCAGGTGATAACGTAGTGCGCCAGTTGGCCGGCAAACCACGCGGTTGGGCATCATAGCCTTGCCGAAACCCGGCCGCAAACCGTGTCTCGACCTGAATGGCGGCGATGGCCGGGCAATCGGTACACTGCCCCAACCGATCGGCTGGTCAGCGGCCAGTTTGAGGCGGGGTACATACACGAACGGAGGACGCAGAATGAGCGTGCACGCAGTGGAAAGAGTGTTTTGGGAGTTCGGCAACAAGCCCTCGCGCATCGAGGCGTTTCGGCGCGACCCGGATGCTTATCTGAAGGCTTACCAGCTGACGCCGGCGGAGCAGGCCATGATTCGTCACGTGGATCTGAAGGCGCTGGCCGCGCATGGTGTCAATACCCTGTTGACGCTGATGGTGTGGCCGTTGCTGAAAGGCGCCGACGAGATGCCCTTCGATTATCTGGTTCACATGAACGACGGCAAGTTGCCCGACATGGGGATGACCGGTTTCAAGGCGATCGGCCTGAAGGGGTACATTCGTTTTCGACAACTGCGCGGGGCACTGCGGCGTGCACTCGGACGCGGCGGGCCGGCCAGGGTCGGCGCGTGATGCCGACACCGGGCGAGACAGTTACGGTTCATGGTTCCTTAATTTAAGGAGGATATGCGCATGGCAAGCATCGTCGGCGGATTCTGCGTACCACACGATCCCGCCATCACGGCCTTTCCGGAAGTCGCCAACCAGCGCCAGGCGAAAAACATCATGGCGGGCTTCGAGCGCGTCGTGAAACGCATTGCCGAACTGGGCGCCGATACGGCGATTGTGGTCGGGGACGATCATTTCGCCCTGTTCGGGCCGCATTGCCAGCCGAGTTTCCTGATCGGCATCGGTGACGTCGACGGGCCTGAGGAAAACTGGATGCGCGTCGATCGCTACCCGGTGCCCAACAATGTGCCGCTGGCCGAGCACATCATGAACTATGGCTTCGATAACGGGTTTGACTGGTCGGTTGCCAAGTCGCTGACGCTGGATCACGGCACCATGATTCCGGTGCACCTGGCGGTTACACCGAATCGCGGCGTGCGCACGATCCCTATCTATACGGCGGCGGCCGTGACGCCTCTGCTGCGCATGAAGCGCGCCCTGGCCCTGGGACGTATGATCGGCGCCGCCGTCGCGGCTTTTCCGGGCGACGACAAGGTGGTGATGATGGGCTGCGGTGGCATCAGTCACCGGGTGGGCACGGCCGACATGGGGCGGGTCAACGAGCCCTTCGACCGGATGATCCTGGACCTGGTGGTGCGCGGCGACGTGGAGGCGATGGCCGGACTCGATGATGCCTACGTGCTGGAACAGGGCGGAAACGGTGCCTTCGAGATTCGCAACTGGATCATTGCCATGGCCGCCATGCCGCGTTTCCACGGCGAGGTGATTTGCTACGAGCCGGTGCCTGAGTGGATCACCGGCCTGGGCCTGGCCGAACTGAAAGTTGCGGCCTGAGTTCGCCCGCCGGCCCGGCGCCACATGAACGCACCACACGCCGTTTCGGCTATTTGGCCGCGCGCCGAACTGACCGAAGTCCCCTACGCGCTGTACACCGACCCGGCGGTCTACGCCCTGGAGCAGGAGCGCCTGTTTCGTGGACCCACGTGGAATTATCTTGGCCTGAAGCCAGAGCTGCCGAACCCCGGCGACTTCAAGACCAACGTCGTCGGCGATACGCCGGTGGTGCTGTGCCGCGACACCGACGGCAGCCTGCACGCCTGGGTCAACCGCTGCGCCCACCGTGGCGCGCTGGTGTGTCGTGAACTGCGCGGCAACAGCGCCTCCGGCACGCACACTTGCGTCTACCACCAATGGGCTTACGATAACCAGGGTGCGTTGATCGGCGTGCCGTTTCGCAAGGGCTTGGGCGGCAAGGGCGGTTACCCGGCGGACTTTGATATGGCCAGCCACGGCTTGCAAAAGCTGCGCGTCGAGTGCGTCGAGTCGATGGTGTTCGCCACCTTCGACGAGCAGGCCGAGCCGCTGCAGGACTACCTGGGGCCGGTCATGCTGGCCAATATCCGGCGCGTGCTCGGACGACCGATCGAACTGCTGGGCACGACTCGTCAGCAGATGCGCGGCAACTGGAAGCTGTACGCTGAAAACACCCGTGACAGCTACCACGGCGCCCTGCTACACCTGTTTTACCCAACCTTTGGTATTTACCGCCCGGCACAGGACAGCGCGGCGGTCATGGACGAGGGTCACCGCTTCCACAACCTGTTTCAGATCATGACCTCCGGTAGCGGCGGCGATGTTTCCGAATACCAGAACAAGGGCATGCGGGCCATGCCAGCGGCCGACGCGCTGGCCGACCGACGCGTGATCGAGTTCAAGGATGACTACGGTGACGGTGTGTCCCTGACCATCCAGTCCTTGTTCCCAAACGTCGTACTGCAGCAGATCCAGAACACCCTGGCCACGCGCCAGATCGTTACCCGCGGCATCTCGGACACCGAAGTGGTGTGGACCTTCTTTGGCTACCTTGGCGAAAGCGCCGAAGTGCGTGCGCATCGCCTGCGCAACATCAACCTGGTCGGCCCGGCCGGTTTCATTTCCATGGAAGACGGCGAAGCGGTCGAGATCGTCCAGCACGGATTGGTTGGCGTGGAAGCGAACGCAGGTTCGGTGCTGGCCATGGGCGGTGACAGCGACAGCGATCTCGACCGTTTGGGTATGGACGAGAACTCCATTCGTGGCTTCTGGCGCGGCTATCGACAGTTCATGCAACTGTGATCAGATCGTCCGCCGGTTTAATGTGGACGAACAGCGCTTGCGGCATAATCGACCCCCCGCCGGATTGGGAACGGGGTTGGGCCGCTGCGCTACACGGAGGTGAATTGTGGTCAAAGTAAACGAGCTGGTGGATGTCGCGAACGGCATTCAAAGCAAACGGGTGTTCTGGGACCAGGAGGTCTACGAACAGGAGTTGGAGCGGGTCTTTGGCCGCTGCTGGCTGTTCTTGACCCATGAGAGCCAGATCCCGGATTTCGGCGACTTCGTGACCGCCTATATGGGCGAGGACAAGGTTATCGTGGTGCGCCAGAAGGACGGCTCAATCAAGGCGCTCCTGAATTCCTGTACCCACCGCGGCAACCAGGTTTGCCACGCCGATTCCGGCAACGCCAAGGCCTTCACGTGCAACTACCACGGCTGGTCGTTCGGCGCGGATGGCGCGCTGGCGGCGTTGCCGATGGAGCAGTCGGCCTATTACGGGCAGTTGGACCGCTCCAAGGTAGGCTTGCGGGAGGTGGCCAAGGTGGCCAGTTATCGCGGCTTCGTGTTCGGTTGTTTCGATCCTGCCGCGCCCAGCCTTGAGGATTACCTCGGCGACATGGCTTGGTACCTGGATACCTGGATGGACGGTACTGGTGGCGCGGAACTGGTTGGCCCGCCGATGAAATCCATCCTGCGTTGCAACTGGAAGGTTCCGGCGGAGAATTTCATCGGCGACGGCTATCACGTCGGCTGGACACACGCAGCGGCCATCAAAATCCTCGGCGGGCCATTAGCCGGCTTGGCTGGCAATGCGGAATTTCCCCTCGACGATGCCGGCCTGCAGGTGACGACCCGACACGGACACGGCTTTGGCGTGATCCTGGACGGAGTGGGCCTCATCCACGATGATCCGGCCTATCGCGAATACGCCTACGCCAACGTGCCCGCGGTGACTGAAAAGCTGGGCGAGTGGCGGGCCAAGCTTTACACAGGCCACTGGAACGCCGGAATTTTTCCCAACTGTTCGTACCTCTACGGCACCAACACCTTCAAGGTGTGGAATCCGCGTGGGCCTAACGAAATAGAGGTCTGGACCTGGACCCTGGTCGAGAAAGCCATGTCACCCGAACTGAAGGCCGAGGTGGTCAAGCAGGCCATTCATACCTTTGGTACCGCCGGCACGCTGGAGAGCGACGACGGCGAGAACATGGAGACCTGCACCTGGTCCAATCGCGGGCCGCAAACCCGCAAGGGCGTGATGAATAGCCAGATGGGCCAGATCAACGACGGCGAGCACCCGGATCTGCCCGGCGTCATAGGCAAGAACTTCATCGGCGAAACGTCGTATCGCGGTTTCTATCGCTTCTGGGCGGAATTGATGCAGGCGCAGGACTGGGATGCGGTACGCGCCAACGACGTGGCCTGGAAAGAACCCCTGATCGGTGGCGCTGTCAAGGCCGCGGGGCGTGCGGCATGAACGCGCCAACCCTGCAAGCATTCAGCCCGGTGCAGCCCGACGAGACCCGGCCCGCGGAGTTGGCGCTGCATCACGAGGTGACGCAGTTCTATTACCGCGAGGCACGGTTGCAAAATCGGCGGCAGGCCCGGCAGTGGCTGGAGACCCTGGTGGATCCGGACGTCCACTACTGGCTACCGATCGTCGAGGATCGTTTCGTGCGCGACAACCGCGCCGCGCCGACTCCGCAGGATCCGGCTATTTATAACGACAACTACGCCGACCTCAGCAACCGGGTCGACAGGCTCGAAACGGGCCTGGTATGGATGGAAGACCCGCCCGGCCGGGCGCGGTTCCTGGTCAACAATATCGAGGTCTACCACACCGCCCAGGAAGAGTTGCTCGGCACCTACTGCAATGTCCACGTCTATCGCAACCGGCGCCAGCGGGACGAGACGCACCATTTCTACGGCCGGGAAGACCTGTTGCGCCGCGACGAATCCGGCCAGTTGCGGCTTTTCCGGCGCAAGATCATGCTCGATCAACGGGTGGTGCTGGACAAGAACCTGTATCTGTTCCTGTAGAAAGCTGGAGTACGACGTGAGCCTCAATGCCGTTGAGAAAGTGTTCTGGGAGTTCGGCACCGATCCGGACCGCATCGCGGCCTTCCGGGCCGATCCGGACGGCTATCTTGCCGCCTACCCGCTGGAGCCCGACGAGCGGGACATGGTCAAGCGGGTTGACCTGAAGGCCCTGGCCGAGCGTGGCGTCAGCACCCTGCTGACCATGATGGTCTGGCCGATGCTCAAGGGCCCCGAGGGCATGCCGTTCTCGTATCTTGAGCACATGAACGGCGGTGTTATGCCGCCGTTCCCCGGCATGCCGCCGCAATCCTGACCCACCCCACGGAGTACATCGCATGGCCCAGATCGTTGGCGGCTTCATCATGCCGCATGACCCCCTTATCACCGGTAACCCGGAAATCGCCGACGCCAGCCAGGTAGCGACGGTCGAAGAGGCTTTTGGGCGCGTGGTCGGGCGGGTGAAGGAACTCAAGGCCGATACCGCGATCGTGATTGGCGACGACCACTTCACCATGTTCGGGCCGCACTGTTTGCCGCCGTACCTGATTGGCATCGGTGACGTCGAAGGGCCGGAAGAGAACTGGCTGCGCATCGATCGCTACACGGTGCCGAACAACACCGCGCTGGCCGAGCACATCATGAATTTCGGCTTCGACCAGGGCTTCGATTGGGCCGTCGCCAAGTCCTTGGTGCTGGATCACGGCACGATGATTCCGGTCCACAAGGCAGTCACGCCGGTGCCGGGCATGCGCACCATCCCTATCTACACAGCCTCGGGCGTAACGCCGCTGCTGCGCACCAAGCGCGCCAAGCAGCTTGGCCAGATGATCGGCGCGGCCGTGGCTGCCTACCCGGGCGATGACCGCGTGGTGGTTTACGGTACCGGTGGCATCAGCCACTGGGTCGGTACGGCCGAGATGGGGCGCGTCAATACCGAGTTCGACCGCCTGGTGCTGGGCATGGTCGAGCGCGGTGACATCGATGGCCTGGTCGACCTCAGCGACGAGTATGTGCTTGAACATGGTGGGAATGGCGCGTTTGAGATCCGTAACTGGATCGTTGCCATGGCGGCCATGCCGAGCAACATTCGCGGCGAATTACTCTGCTATGAACCGATGCCGCCGTGGATCACCGGCATTGGCCTGGCGGAACTGAAGTTCGCCGCCTGACCGGAGTTTTGTATCCATGAGCCAATTACCCCTGCGCTACGAGGTCGAGGAACTGATCCACGCCTACGTGCAGTGCATCGACGACGGCCTGCTTGAAGCCTGGCCGGATTTCTTTATCGACGAGTGCGTGTACAAGGTCATCCCACGCGAGAACGTGGACCTTGGCCTGCCGGTGTCGGTGATGTTCTGCGACAGCAAGGGCATGCTGCGCGATCGCATCGTGGCGCTGCGCAAGGCCAACATCTACGCGCCGCATTTTTATCGACACCTGGTCAGCAACGTGCGGGTGCTCAGCGACGAGGGCGGCGTCATTACGGCGCAGACCAACTACGTAGTGTTTCAGACCCTGCTGGACGGCGAAACGCGGATCTACAACGCCGGCAAGTACCTGGACCAGATAGTGCGGATGGACGGTGATCTGCGCTTCAAGGAAAAGCTGTGCATCTTCGATACCAATCGCATCCAGACCCTGATGGTGACGCCGATCTAGTATCCATGCGATGGCGAACGCGAGCGCCGAGTAATGGGTAAACCGCCCCGCCGAAGTACGCCTCCGGCGGGGCGGTTTGCATTTGACGTGACGTTTCTCGCTGTCGGGGGTGGGCTATAGTGTGATCGTGCTGAACGGCTGTTCGGTTGCGGCGGCCGCTGGTTCGCACGCGGCACGGACCTGAACGTTATTCCGATGTTCTGAATGAAGCGATTTCCATGGAGGCGTGCATGGAGAGCAGATTCAATGGCCGCAGTGCCATCGTTACCGGTGCTGCCAGTGGTATGGGGCAAGCCACGGCGCTGCGCCTGGCTGCCGAGGGCGCGTGTGTATGCCTGGCGGATGTGGATGAGGCTGGCAACCAAAGGACGCTGGCGAGCATCCGTGCCGTAGGCGGTGAAGCATTTGCCTGCCAGTGCGATGTCACCGACGAGGCGAGCGTGGTGGCCATGGCCGTGCGTACCGAGCAGGCCTACGGCCCGGTGCGGATTCTGTTCAACAACGCCGGCATCGAAGACCACGACGGCAACAGCGACGAGCTGAGCGTGGATAACTGGGATCGCATCCAGGCGGTCAACACCCGCGGCGTATTCCTGGTTGCCAAGCACGCCATTCAGAGCATGCTGCGCGGTGGCGGCGGGGTCATTACCAGCACCTCGTCCATCGGTGGGCTGATCGGTGGCCCGGGGCTGCACTCTTACAGCGCGTCAAAGGGCGCGGTGATCTCGCTCACGCGCGCCCTGGCGGTGACCTACGCACGTCAGGGCATTCGCGCCAACGCCATTTGCCCGGGCCTGGTCCTGACGCCGATGGTGGAACGCATCGGGCCGCAGTTTCTGCAGATGGCCCTGGGCATGACGCCGCTTGGACGTGGCGCGGAACCGTCCGAGGTGGCTAATCTGGTGGCTTTTCTGTCGTCCGACGAGGCCGGTTTCATTACCGGCTCGATCATCCCCATCGATGGTGGCTTTACAGCCCAGTAAGCGAGTCGGATTACGTGACGGCCAGGAGTCCTGATTTCTGTTGCCTGGAGACCGTATGAGTATCAGCTTGGATATGTTCCGGCTGGATGGCCGGCTGGCTCTGGTCACCGGCGCGGGTGGTGGATTGGGCCGCGTCTTTGCGCAGGTGCTGGCGGTGGCCGGCGCGCGCGTGTGCTGCGCGGACCTTGACCTTGGTGGCGCCCGGGAGACCGCGGACCTGATCGCCGCGGCCGGCGGGCAGGCCGAGGCGCGGGCGGTGGATGTGGCGGATGTGGAGTCGGTCGATGTGCTCGCGCGCGCGCTGCAAGCGGGCGGGCGGCTCGATGTCCTGGTGAACAACGCCGGCATCGCTACCCGCACCGCCCGCGTCCACGAGATGCCGGTGGCGGACTGGGACCGGCTGCACGCGGTCAACACCCGCGGCGTGTTCCTGGTGACGCGGGCCTGTCTGCCCCTGATGCTGCGTGCCGGCAAGGGTTCGGTAATCAATCTGGCATCCGTGGCGGCCCTGGTGGGCGTCACTCCCGAATTGCCGGCGGTGGCCGCCAACTATTCCGCATCCAAGGGTGCGGTGGTCGGTTTCACGCGGCAGGCGGCGGTGGAGTACGCGGCGGATGGCATTCGCTTCAACGCCATTGCTCCGGGCTGGCACCTGGGCACCCAGCTCGGCCGGGAGTCGTTGGGCAGCTGGCAACCCGAGCAGTTGCAGGCGTTTCTGGCCGGCATCGAGGCGCGCACGCCGATGGGCCGGACTGCCCAGCCCGAGGAACTGGCAGGGCTGTGCCTGTACCTGGCCAGCGATGCCTCGGGCTTCATGACCGGCCAAATCATCGCCAACGACGGCGGCTGGACTGCCTGGTGAGCGTGGACAGTCGCGGCCGTATCCGCTAGCATCCAACGCCTTTTCCGACGCCAAAATTCAAACATATCTAGAGTCCAGGAGAGACCATCCATGAGTGATCAGTATTCCAAGGTTTTGGCCCTGCTATTCGAGGAGGCGGCGGCGCTTGACGAAAAGCGTTGGGATGATTGGCTGGCCTTGTTCACCACCGACGTCGAGTACTGGATGCCGGCCTGGGACAGTGAGCATGAGTTGACGCAGGACCCGACCAGCGAAATCTCACTGACCTACTACAACGACCGTAATGGTCTCGAAGACCGCATCTGGCGCATCAAGTCCGGCATGTCGTCGGCGTCGACGCCTTTGCCTCGCACTTGCCATCTGGTGACGAACATCCGCGTAGGCGAAGCTGTTGACGGGGTATTGCCGGTCAAGGCGACCTGGCAGGCAAATGCTTACCGCAACGAGCGCACCGATTCGTTCTACGGCACTTACGAGTATGGGTTGCGTGAGGAACAGGGAAAGCTGGTTATCGCGCGCAAGAAAATTGTGCTGATGAACGACGTGATCCCGTCGGTGGTCGATATTTATAACGTCTGAGCTCTGGTCGCCCCGGCCGGTACGGCTCCGGCGTCCGTGGGGATGCTGGGGCCGTTTCGTTTTTTGATTGCCGGGCTCGAGCCTCGGGTGTGTCGCCCTGGATAGGGACGAGCAACATGCCTGCCGGGGTAGCTTGGGCGCATTACTGGCCTATCCGGGCGGTCTGGTGCACAGCAAAGGAAGTGCGAATGTTCGGGTTTTTCAAGCGCGGTTCCAAGGAGCCGGGCCGTTTACGCATCGAGCCGCTAGGTGTCGATATAGAGGTGCTGGCTAGCCAGAGCGTGCTGCAGGCGGCGCTGGAGGCCGGCGTCGACTTTCCCCACAGCTGCAAGGTGGGGACCTGCATGGCGTGTCGCAGTCGGCTGTTGAGCGGCAAGGTCAAGGCGATCCGTGACTTCTCTTATGTACTGAGCGCCGAGGAACTCAAGGCCGGCTATATCCTTGCCTGTCAGGCCAAGGTGGCGCCGGGCGAGGAAATCACGCTCGAAGTGGACATTGACAGTCGGCGTCCACATTTTCAGCAGATGACCTGCCAGGGCCGTATCACGGCGCAGATTCCGCTCACCCACGATATCGTCGAGCTGCGTTTGCAGATCGACCAGCCTCTGGAGTATGCCGCTGGTCAGTATGCGGCT
>NZ_JBFIII010000098.1 GCF_041601295.1 Immundisolibacter sp. | reverse complement strand
TCCGGGCCACGCCGCGCGGCGACCAGCGCGGTGCGGGTGGCGATGCGCGCGCCACACAGATGGGCGTCCATGGCGTTCAGCACCACCAGGCGGGCGTCCTGCACCCAGGCATCGGAATAGATAAACCCGCGCCGTAAGCCAGACTTCAGAACCGCGCCGGCCGGATGACTGCGCAGGTCCACGCCCGCAGAACCAGGCAACCGGTCGCGCCGCGCCAGGTGGTCGTACAGAAACAGGCCGGCGCGGATCATCCAGGCCGGTCGCTGGCCGGCGTCATGCGGCATCACGAAACGCAGCGGCCAGATGATGTGTGGCGCCGCCTCCAGCAGCAGCTCGCGCTCCTGCAGCGCCTTGCGCACCAGGCCGAATTCGCCGTACTCGAGGTAACGCAGCCCGCCGTGGATCAGCTTGGTGCTGGCGCTGGAGGTATGCGCCGCCAGGTCGTCCCGCTCCACCAGCAGTACCGACAAGCCGCGCCCGGCGGCGTCGCGGGCAATACCGACGCCGTTGATGCCGCCGCCGACAACGACCAGGTCATAACAAGGCGGTGACATGCTGGGGTTCCGGCTTCCCAAAGTCGCTCAGGGTAGGCCCATCATCGCCTGAAGCGGCGCCGAAAAACACGGTTAGAGCCCGGGCATCGATGCCGGTTGGGTGCCTTGTGTCCGATCGCGCGGCGCTTTCCCTTTCGAACTATGCGTTTCGTGCCTTGGCGCATCCCAGGCGGGCTGCCGCGCACGGTTGGAAATTACGCGACCCATTCCTTTCGGGTGGTGGGGGTCAACTGGCCTGGCCCGTGACCGCTCACCCTCACAGCATCCGCGGAATAAACAACATCGCAACCATGTTGCTGACCAGCAAACCGTAGCCTGGATGAAGCGTAGCGGAATCCGGGACGATCTGACTGCGACTTCTCCCGTATTTCGCTGCGCTTCATACGGGCTACCACCTGCTCGCCTCGCCCCTGGCCTCCCACCCTCACAACATTCGCGGAATAAACAACATTGCGACCATGTTGATGACCAAACACACGGCCGCCACGATGGCGGTGTACCCCAGGATGTCGGCAAAGCGCACGCGCATGACCGCCAGCAGCGGGATGGCGAAGAACGGCTGGATCAGGTTGGTGGTGGAATCGCCGTAGCAGTAGGCCAGCAGCGTGGTAATCGGCGACACGCCGAGCGCCTCGCCGGCCGGGATCAGAAACGGCGCTTCAAGGATCCATTTGGAGCCGGCCGAGGGCACGAACAGGTTCATGGCGGCCGAGTACAGGTACACCAGCAGTGGGTAGCTGGCGGTGCTGGCGTGGCCGGCGAACAACTCGCCGAGCCAGCGCCCAAGACCGGTGTGTTGCAGCACGCCGTAGATGCCGCCGTAGAACGGAAACTGCAGGATGATCCCCCAGGCCGCTTGCGTGCCATTGCGGCAGGCGGCCAGAAACGCCGTTGGCCGGCCGTGCAGCAGCAGCGCGGCAGCCAGGAACACGGCGTTGTAGGCGTTGATGGTCCAGCTGGCGCCAAAGCCCTGGGTCACGATGGCGTAGCCCAGCGGATAGGCCAGCAGCGCGGCGGCCAACCAGGTCCAGCCGGGGAAATTATCCAGCCGCTGTGCGGGCGTTGCCGGTGGCGCAAAGCTCGGCGGCTCGGGCAGCAGGTCGTTCAGGGTGTCCGGGTCCACGGTGCGCGCGCCGTGCGTTGGGTGCAGCAGGCAGACCACCGCCAGCCCCACCACGCCGACGACACAGATCAGCACCAGGTTGAACGGGATCAGCAACGTTTCGGTGATCGGATACAGGCGCGACACCACGCCCGGCGCGCCGTCCGTGCCGAGCAATGGATTGCCCGGCGTGGCCAGAATCAGCGGCGCCGAGCCGGACAGGCCGCCGTGCCAGACCGTGCCCAGGCCCAGGTAACCCGCCGCCAGCACCACGCGTACATCGGCCAGCGGGTTGCGGCGCAGCACGAACGGCACGAACAGCGCACAGGCCACCAGCGACAGCGCCCAGTTGAGCCAGCCGGTGAGCAGCGAGAACAACCCAACCAGCAGCACTGCCTGACGCGGACTGGCGGGGTTGGGCAGCCGGGCCAGCCAGTCGAGCGCCCGGTATACCGGCGTGGCGGTGGCGCAGGCATGCGCCGCCACCAGCGCCAGCGTGAACTGCATGGCCAGCGTCAGCAGCGTCCACACGCCGTTGCCCCAGGCACGGGCGGAGGTGAGCGGATCGGCCCCCGGGCCGGCCCAGGCCAGGCCGAACACGATCAGCGTCAGGATCAGGCAGATGATCCAGGCATCCGGCACATAGCGTTCCGACAGGCGCGACAGGCCGGCGCCCAGGCGTTGCAGCATTGTTGTTATTCCTGACGGCGGTTGCGGCCGGGCGATTTGTCGGCCACGCTCAATCCCCCACCTCGATCCGTACCGCGTAATTGGGTCCCCGGTTGATCGGCAGGTGGGCGTAGGTGGTCCACAGATCACCGCTGGTACGATCCAGATCGATCATGCGCAAAAAGGCCCGCGGACGGGGCAGTGGCAGCACGCTTACGGCGCCGTCGGCCGGGTTCAGGCGGTAGATGACGTCAGTATTGGAGGCGGCCACCCACACCACGCGTCGGCGCGGATCCCAGGTCAGGGCATACGGCGAGGCGTTGCGGTCCGGCAGCGGGTGACGGGCGAGCTCCTTACCGGCCCGGGTGTCGTAGGCCAGCACCTGGCCATCGCCGGACAGCGCGACGTAGATCACGTCGCCATCGTCAATGGCCATTCGGTGCGGGATGGTCCCGAGCGGGAACGTGAGCGAGGTCTGTAATTTTCCGGTTTCGACGTCGAAACCGCCCACGATGCCGTTCAGCTGGGTGAACCAGACCTGTTTGCGATCGGCGCTCATCACGCAGCCATAAAGGGCCGCGTGAAAGGCCGCCTCGCCCTCTTTTTTGGGCATTGGAAAGCGCTGGATGTCGCCGGTGGCCGGGTCCAGCGACGCCAGTTCGTTCTGGCCGATCAGGGTCAACCACAGGCGACCCTTACCGTCGAAAGCGACGTAGCGATCGCTGTCGACACACGCGTCATGCGCAATCGAGAACTCGCCAAAGCCGGGGTATATCCGCCATTGCTCGGTCTTCGGATCGAGCCTGGCGATCGCGTAGCTCTCCTCCAGCGAGAGCCAGATATTGCCCTCGCGATCGGCGTTGATGGTGTGCGGTCCCTGCGGGTGCTGCGATGACCCCGGCAAGTCGATCCAGCGCAAGCGGCCGGTCTTGGGATCGAGCCTGGCGATGCGGTCGGCGTCGTCCTCCACCAACCACAACTGGCCGCCGGCCGGGGTCCAGGCGATCTCGCGCGTCCAGCCGCCGGTATGCAAAGCGTACTCGGTGATGCGTGTCTTGGCGGTGGCCGCCAGCGGCGTGGCGGCGGCCGGATAGTCGGCCAGACTGAAGGTGCTGAAATCGCTGCCCAGATACCGCGCCAGGGCGGCCGCGCCGGCGGTTTCTTCTTCCTGATTGAACAGGCTGAAGTCGGCGGTCATCAGCTTGGCGTATTCGGGGTGTTTCTCGTCGATTCCCCAGCGCACCGGCGAGTCGGCCGAGAAGCGCAGTGCCAGCCCGCGCATGGTCTGCACCGCGCCGCGCCAGACACGTTCCTTGAGGCGCTCGTTCTCCTGCCGGGTGGCCTCGGTCCAGCGTTCCTGCTTCTCGGCTTCGCCCAGACTGGCGAGGCTGGAGGCGAAACGCTGCACCTGTCGGCTCGGGAACTGGTGGCAGCCGGCGCATTGGCCGGCAACAAAGCGCGCGCCGCGCTCGTCCAGCGGGAACCTGGCCAGCCACGCGGATGCCGGCACCTGGTCGGCCACGTTGTCGACAGCGGCAAGACGCAGATTCACCGTCAGCGGCTGACCGCTTTGTGCCGCATCCCATTCCTGCGCCGCCTGGCGATATCCGATTTTGTGCGTGCGCAGCGTCACTTGCGCCGCGCGGGCGTGGATGAGCCCGGGCAGCACAAAGCGGCCAGCGGAGTCGCTGAACGCGGACACCGAGGCCGGGTTGTCGTTGTCGCCGCTCTCCCGGTCTTCGGCGGTAACCAGTACGCCCGCGAGCGGCTGGCCAGCTGCGCTCACCCGGCCCTGGATGTCCAGGGCGCTTGCCGGCGCGATCAGGGTACCCAGCACCAAGGCAAGCAAACACTTGTTACTCACGGCATCTCCTCCTGGTCATCCACCCGCCGTTTTGCGGCCCGGCGCTGTATCGGGAGCCTAGCAACAACCCGCGTGTTGTGGGTAGGCGCCGCAGCGCCCGCTGTCGTTGCAGCGCGATACGTGTCTTGCCGTGCCACGAGTGCCGCGTGCATGATTCGACTTCGTTCGCTACCTGTAGGGAATTCGCCATGTCCGATACGCGTCTTTGCCCCCAGCGTCTGGGGTACGTGCACCTAAAGGTCAAGGATCTCGATGAGTCACTGGCCTTTTGGACCCGGGCGGTACCGCTCGAAATCAGCGCCCGCCAGGGCAGCAAGGTGTATTTGCGCGGCGGCATGCAGCACCACTGGATGGTGCTGGAACAGTCGCCCGAGCCCGGCCTCGGGCGCATTGCGCTGGAGGTCGAAAACCGTGCCGAACTGGACGCCTTCGAAGCCCATCTGAAGGTGCTCGGCATCAAGGCACAGGCAGGCGATGGCCTGGATACGGACCGCGTGGACCGCTACCTCAGATTCAATGACCCGTCCGGCAATCCGCTTGAACTGTATTGCGACATGGTCGCCATGCCGAACCCACCGCAGGCGCGCACGGTGCAGTTGCTCGACATCCAGCACGTGGTGCTGGCAGCCGGCGACACCCGCGCTGCGACGGCGTTCTACCGCGACGTGGTTGGCATGCGCGAGTCGGACTGGGTGGAGCGCGACGTGTGCTTCCTGCACATGAAAAATGGCTGGCACCACGGCATCGGTGTCGGCAGTTTCGGCGGCGCGGCCAGTGGCCTGAACCACATCTGCTTCCAGCCGCCGGGGCTGGACGACGTCATGCGGGCGCGCGCCAATGTGCGCAAGCTCGGTTACACCATCACCATGGATCTGCTGCGCCACGCGCCGTCCACCTCGGTCGGTTTCTATTTCGCCGGACCGGACACCGTGGCCGAGATGAGTTTCGGTGCCCGCCATTTCACCGAGGACGCACCGCCCAAGCCGCGCCTGCTGGCGCGGGGTCTGGACACCATCGACGTGTGGCAGCAGGGCCTGGTGGACAACGAGCAGTCGGTGATCGACGAGTTGAGAAAAATGGCCGAACGCCAACAGGCAACCGGCGGCGCCTGACCCGCCATGGAGGTTCGCGCCATTACCGTGTTCGCCAGCGCGGCGACACTGGCCGAGCCGGATCGCCTGGCGGAACTGGGCCGGACTGCGGCGACCTTACGCGGCCATATCGAGAATGCCGGCATCAAAGTGCAAAGCCTGCGCCTGGCCACGCCACCGGCGCCAGGCTGGATCAGCGAGCCGGCCGCCCTGCCGCAGGCAGCGGTAGCGCTTGAGGCCAGTGCCAAGCAGGCCGGTTTCAAGCACCTGGCTGTTGGCACCATCGGACCCGGACCCGACCAGGCGGCCTGGCTGGCGGCCGTGCCGACCGCGCTCGCCGGCACCCAGTGGCTGTTCTGCTCGGCGGAATTACTCGGCGCCGACAGCGCCGCTTTCGGTGCCTGCGCGCAGACGGTGCTCGCCAACAGCCGGCTGGGCAACGACGGCTTTGCCAACCTGCGCTTTGCGGCGGCTTTCGGCATGCCGCCGGCCGGGCCGTTTTTTCCGGCCGCCTACACCGCCGAGGGCGCGGACGACGGTTTCGCGCTGGCCATCGAGGCGGCCGATCTGGCGGTGACCGCGGCTGCGGAAGCACCCAACCTGGACCACTTCGTCGCGGGTTTGGCCGAGATGCTCACCCGTCGGTTGCAGCCACTGACCGCATTGGCCAACCGACATGCCGGGCGGGCGGTGTTCCACGGCATCGATTGCGCGCTGGCCCCGTACCCGAGCCCGGAGCGCTCGCTCGGCACCGCCATCGAGTCACTCACGGCAACACCCTTTGGCGGGCCAGGCACGCTGGCCGCGGTTGCTGCGCTGCGCTGCGCCGTTACCGCGGCCAGCTTCCCGAAGACCGGCTTCAACGCGCCAATGCTGATCGTGCTTGAGGACGCGGTGCTTGCCGCGCGCAGCGGCGAAACCGGGTTCGGCTGGGCCGAGTTGCTGGCCTGCGCGGCGGCCGGCAGCTGCGGGCCTGACGTAGTGCCATTGCCGGGCGACCTGCCCGTGGCCCGCCTGGTGGCGGCCCTGCGCGACGTGGCGGCTCTGGCCGAGAGCATCGGCAGGCCACTGGAAATGCGCGTGCTGCCGTTGCCCAATCGCGTAACCGGTGACGCCACCGATTTCAGCTTCGATTACTTCGCGCCGGGCCGGGTGCTGGCGCTATGAGAGACGACCGCGACCGGGCCGACGACGCCCCGGCAGCAGCCGCTCCTGTTGAATCGCCGCGCCTTATTCCGCCTCTTTTCCAGGCTCGGCCAGTTGCTTGATGTTGTCGTTGATCTTGAACAGCACGATCAGCAGCTCGCACCAGATACGCGCACCAACCGCTCCGCCGACCAGGGCTACCAGACCCCACAGAAACTTGCCGGCAAACATGCTGCCGATGCCGCTCACGACGACAGCGAACAGCAAAATCCAGTAGACGATCGTGATGATCTTCGGTGTCAGCATCGAGTCGAAAAAGAATATGTCTCGCATCGCTTACGCTCCCTGATTGCCCGGGGCCAACATGGCCGCGGAAACAGTGACATTGCCCAAAACAGGATTTTTGCCTGTGACATCAATCGCGTCGGGCCACATGGTTATACCATCGTCGGGCGGCGACCTTGCCAGATACCGGACCGGCCCGGTCCATGACCGGGCGTCGGGAAGGACTGGAAAAAAGCCCCGCTGCCCTTTGCTCAGTCCGCGGCGGCCGACGTGTTCACCCGGTGTTTTTGCAAACGTAGTGCGACCTGCCGGCGGGTCAGGCCGAGCTGCCGCGCGGCTGCCGCGAGGTTGCCCTGGCTGTCGGCTACCGCCTGTTCCAGCAGGGCCTGTTCGATGGCGTCGAAGCGGTGCTGGCCGGTGCCTGAGGCCAGCAGGGCGGCGGCCTGTTCGCGCAGGCCGTGGCGGCTGTCGCTCAGCCGCCCGGCGGGGTCCAGCGCAAACGCCGATGGACGCGACAGGCCGCCACGCAGGGCAAGCTGCGGCAGGTCGATGGCCTCGCCCTCGGCGGCCAGCAGCACCGCCCGCTCGATAAGATTTTCAAGCTCGCGAATGTTGCCGGGAAAGTCATACCCGAACAGCGCTTCGACCGCCCGGGCGGTGAACCCGGGCACGGCCTTGCCGTACGTGGCGCAAAAGCGCCGCAGCAGATAGGCCATCAGTAACGGGATATCGTCGCGTCGCTCGCGCAGCGGCGGAATCGGCACCGGAAAGGTGGTGAGACGGAAATACAGATCCTCGCGAAACTGCTTGGCCTCCACGGCGTGGTACAGGTCCTCGTTACAGGCGGCCATGACGCGTACGTCGACGCGTCGCGTTTGACTGTCACCGACGCGTTCGATCTCGTGCTCCTGCAGGGCCCGCAGCAGCTTGCCCTGCGCGGCCAGGCTCAGGCTGGTCACCTCGTCCAGGAACAGCGTGCCGCCGTCGGCGCGCTCAAAGCGGCCAGCGCGTGATGTGCTGGCCCCGGTGTAGGCACCCTTGACCACGCCAAACAGCTCGGCTTCGATCAGATTCTCAGGCAGCGCTGCGCAGTTGACGGCGATGAACGGCTGCTCGCGGCGGCCACTCATGCGGTGCGCGAGGCGCGCGAAAACTTCCTTTCCGACGCCGGTTTCGCCCACGAACAGCAGCGTGGCACGGCTGTCCGCCGCCTTGCGCAGCAGGTGCATGGCGGCGCCAAAGCCAGCCGAGATGCCGACCACGCCGTCGGATTCGCCAGCCTCCAGGTCGGCGAAGCGGTTCACCGACGCCTCCGGCTGGTAATAGCGGGTATCCGGCGCCTCGCTGAGCCACTCGTCCAGCGGCTTGCCGATCAGCCGGCAGGCCTCGTGGCCCATGCCGCGGCACTCCACTTCGCGCATCAGGATAGGCCGTCCGGCGAAGGCGCTGGCAAATCCGCTGGCGTAGCCGGTCTGCATCCAGCACACCGGTTCCGGACTGGTGCCGTAGGCGTCAACGTGGACACTGGCTTCCAGCGAATCGTGGACCACGAACTCGCCTGCAAAGGCACCGCTTTCAGGCTCCGCATGCAGGTGGATCACCTGCGACCAGCCAAAGCCTGCCAGTGCGTGCACCTGCGGTCCGACCGCAAAGGCATCGAAATAGCTCACGTTCGGGCGCAGCCGGCGAGCCGCCTCGGCATCGCGGCCGCCTTCGGCATAGCCGATGCGTGAGAGCAATTCGCGCACCACCGAGGACCCCAGGCGATCGATCAACTCGTGCCGCAGGGCGCCGTACACGCTGGCGGTCAGCAATACGCCGCGCTGGTCCCGGACCCAGATACGCCCGGTGTCGGGTGTGAAGCGGACCTGTTCGGCCAGGTCGCGGATGTCGGGCAGGCTGGGGCTGGGTACGGATTGCGACATGATGTACGCCAAAGTAAATCTTTGGACGCCATTATGCGCAAGAGTGACGTGAGCGTCATTTTTCCGCCCACCATACCGCCCTGATGCAGGCTTCAGATCGGCTCCACTGCGGGGTTTGCGCAGGGTTTTTAGGACTTGGCACGCCGGCTGCAAATCAGTTCCCTATCCGCCGCCAGTTCGTCAGGCGCGGATTTCGAGCCCCACAGTTTCCAGATAAAGGAGTCACGGATGACCGACCACGCCGGTCTGGTATCGGCCGCGGGCGCGGTGCAGCGTCGCCAGATCTATGCCGACCCCGCCGTCTACGAGCAGGAGCTGGAGCGTATCTTTGGCCGCTGCTGGCTGTTTCTGGTTCACGAATCGCAGATTCCGCAGCCGGGCGATTTTTTTCGCACCTTCATGGGCGAGGACGACGTGCTGGTGGTGCGCCAGAAAGACGGCTCGATCAAGGCCTTCCTGAACACCTGCACCCACCGCGGCAACCGTTTATGCCGCGCCGACCGCGGCAACGCCCGGGCCTTCGCCTGCAATTACCACGGCTGGGCCTTCGGCACCGACGGCGCGCTGGTTAACGTACCGCTGGAGAAGGACGCCTACTTCAACGAGATCGACAAGACCCGCTTTGGCCTGGTCGAGGTTGATCAGGTGGCGTCCTACAAGGGCCTGGTGTTTGGCTGTTTCGACAAGAACGCCCCCAGCCTGTCCGAGTACCTCGGCGACATGAAGTGGTACCTGGACGTGTGGCTGGACGCCCAGCCCGGCGGCACGGCGCTGATCGGCGAGACGCAAAAGGTCGAGCTCATGACCAACTGGAAGCTGCCGGTCGAGAACGTCTGCGGAGACGGCTATCACCTCGGCTGGGCCCACGCCGGCGCCATGAAGGCCGTGCAGAGCATGGATTTCTCGGGCTTCACGGTCGGCAACGCCAGCGTCGATCTGGAAGGTGGACTGTCGATTGCCGGCCTGAACGGTCACTCGCTACTGGCCACCGTGGACGGCGTGTCCGGCTACAGCTTTTATCCGGACAACGCCGGCATCCTGCGCTACCTGGAACAAAACCGCCCAACCGCCATCGAGCGCCTGGGGCGGCAGCGTGGCGAGAAGCTGTGGGGATCGCAGCTGAACCTGACCGTGTTCCCGAATTTGCAGTTCCTGCCGGGCCTGAACTGGTTCCGCGTCTACCACCCCAAGGGGCCGGGGCGCATCGAGCAGTGGAGCTGGGCCATGGTCGAGAACGCCATGCCGGACGACATCAAGCAACGCATTCTCGACAATCAGTTGCTCACCTTCGGCCCGGCCGGGCTGTTCGACAACGACGACGGCGACAACCTGGCCGCCTGCACCGAGCAAAGCAGCGGCTGGCGTACGCGCCAGATCGATGTACACACCAATATGGCGCTTGGCCGCAGCGGACCCCGGCCGGGCTTTCCCGGCGACATCGCGGTCGGCGTGGTCAGCGAGCACAACCAGCGCTACTTCTACCGACGTTGGCAGGAGCACATGGCGGCCCGGAATTGGCGTCAGGTGCCCCAGTACAACCTGAACCCGCTGGCGGGTGACGAGGCCTTGGCCGATGCCGGCTGACACACGCGTCATGCTGCCGGTCGACCAGCACCTGGCCCTGACCCAGCAGCTGTACTGCGAAGCCCGCCTTCTGGATGGGGAGCGCTACGCCGACTGGCTGGATCTGCTGGCCGAGGACGTGCGCTACCAGTTACCGCTCACCTCGCGCCGCTTCCGGGCCGATCGCAGCGCGGCGCTGGCGGTGGGTCCGGGCTACGTCTTCGACGACGACAAAGCGCGCCTTGAGTTGCGCATCCAGCGCCTGGAATCCGGCCTCGTTTGGGCGGAAGACCCGCGCAACAGCGCGCGGCGCATTGTCAGCAACGTCGAGATTTATCAGGTCGAGACCGACCGCGAGGCGCAGGTCTACTCCGTAGTCGATATCCATCGCAGCCGCATCGACGCCCAGCAGCGACGCCTGACCGCGGCCCGCACCGACCGCTGGCGCTGCGAGGGCGGCGTCTGGCGCTTGGTAAGCCGGCTGATCCAGTTCGACCACCCGGTGGTGATCGACAGCAACCTGAACGTGTTTTTCTAAAGGAGCAGGACGCCCATGAAACCCCACGAGCATGCCCAACCTCCGCAGGATTACTCGCGTTATATGGACCTGAAGGAAGGCTGGGTCGACTGGCGCATCTTCTGGGATGAGGCCATCTACGAACGCGAGCTGGAGGCCATCTTCGCCCGCTGCTGGCAGTTCGTGGCGC
>NZ_JBFIII010000097.1 GCF_041601295.1 Immundisolibacter sp. | reverse complement strand
GGTTATCCCCCACGAAAAGGTAGATTCCTACGCGTTACTCACCCGTCCGCCACTCGCCACCCGGATAGCAAGCTACCCTGTGCTGCCGTTCGACTTGCATGTGTTAGGCATGCCGCCAGCGTTCAATCTGAGCCATGATCAAACTCTTCAATTAATTTCCGATCAGCTGTTTCCAGCCGAATACGGTTGTTGAGGGTACTGTCCCCTCAGATTAAGCCAAGTCGACTTAACCGTGCGGACGCAAGCGCCCACACAAATTACCTGATCTCAGATTTTCAAAGAACGGCCGGTACGTGACCGGCGAGGGGTGCGAATTATAAGCAGGACCGACGCCACGTCAACCTTGCGCCGAGTTATTTCCTGAGACGGCCACCATGAACTTTAAAAAAATCTTTTATATCATTGTGATATTGCAAATTCGATGTTTTCCGACTTGCACCCGATAATCGTTACCAGCGCTCAAAAGGCGCTTTGGATCGTCTACACGGTCGCCATCGACCCGTACCGCGCCCTGCGCGATCAGGCGCAACGCCTCGGATGTGCTGCCAACCAGGCCCGCTTGCTGCAAGGCAGCGCCAATCATGAGTCCCCCGGGGGCACGGAGGCTTTTTTGTGGCAGTTCGTCGGGAACCTGACGGTGTCTGAAGCGTTCCAGGAAGCCCTCTCGGGCCTTGCCTCCTGCCGCGGCGGAGTTGAAACGCGCCACCAGTTCCTCTGCCAGGTCGAGCTTGATCTCCATCGGATTCTTTCCCGCCGCGACGGCGGCCTGCATTTGCGCCAGGTCCGCTACCGGGCGGGCGCTCAGCAACTCCAGGTACCGCCACATCAGATTGTCGGAGACTGACATCAACTTGCCAAACATGGCCTCTGGCGGCTCAGTGATCCCGATGTAGTTCTCGAGGGACTTTGACATCTTCCTGACGCCATCAAGACCTTCGAGCAGTGGCAGGGTCATGATCGCTTGCGGCCGCTTTCCGTGCGCTTGTTGCAGCTGGCGCCCCATAAGAAGGTTGAATTTCTGGTCGGTGCCGCCGATCTCTAGGTCGGCCTCAAGAACGACGGAGTCATAGCCCTGCATCAACGGATAGAGGAACTCGTGCACGGCGATGGGCTGACCGGTCCGATAGCGCTGGGAGAAATCGTCCCGCTCCAGCATCCGCGCGACCGTCGCCTGCGCTGCCAACTCGATCATCCCCACCGCTCCCAGAGGCTCCAGCCAAGCGGAATTGAGCAGAACCTCGGTCCGCGCCGGGTCAAGAATCTTGAACACTTGCTGCTGATAGGTTTCCGCGTTGGCGAGGATCGCCTCCCGCGTCAGTGGTTTGCGAGTGGCGTTACGGCCGGTCGGATCCCCGATCATCGCGGTGAAGTCGCCCACTACAAACAACGCATGGTGCCCCAGGTCCTGCAGTTGGCGCATTTTGTTGAGCAAGACTGCATGGCCGAGGTGAAGATCAGGAGCGGTCGGGTCGAACCCCGCCTTCACACGCAGCGGGCGCCCCTCACGCAGTCGATCAGCAAGCTCCCGTTCGGGGATGATTTCCTCGGTACCGCGGCGAAGGACATCAAGAGAACTAAGGCCTGGGGGCTCAACCATCGACTTTCGACCTTTTCAGTAGATAAAAGAACACAATTTTTGGACTTGCAATCTAACCGCGCTAAAGTGAAGAATGCGCATGCCGGTATCATAGCGGGGCAGCGCAGGCGGAAATGCTGTAGCGGTTAATCCAGGTGCCGCCCGCGCCTGACATCTGTAACGCGACGAGGACTGCATTATTAATCGACGACGCCCGCCGTTGGTGGCTGCCCGCGCGACCGCCCCCTTGTTCCGGAATTCCCCTTATGCCGGCTCGCGCCCACTCAAGGGCCGTCGGCTTCTGCCGTGGCTGTATGGCTCTGTCATGGCCTGCATGGTAGCAGTGCTGGTAGCCCGTACTGCCGAGAGCCTGGCGAGCATTCCAGAGCGCTTGAGCGCGCCGATGGTAGAGCGCCCATACGCGTTGCCTGACATTGATGAGGCCGGCTCGCCAGGCTTGGAACGTCTTGACGAGGCGTGGCTCGAACATCGTATTAAACCGGGGGAGAGTTTTTTTCTGGCAATGCGCGCCATGGGCTTTGGGCCCGGAACAGTGCAATCGGTCATGGATGCAGGCAAACATGCGCGTTCGTTGCTCGACTTGAAGCCCGGTCAGGTCCTGCGAGCAAACGCTGATGGCGGTGAGTTGGTTGCCCTGGACTTTGAAATTGACCCAATCAACAAGCTAGAAGTCCGGCGGGAAGACGACGGGTATACAGCCCAGTTGCATACTCTGCCGACCCAAACCGTTCAGAACCAAACCACCGGGACCATCACCAGTTCGCTTTACCTTTCGGCCCAGGAAGCAGGCCTGTCCGATCGGCTGATACTGGAGCTTGCACAGATGTTCGGCTGGGACATCGACTTCACTCAGGATCTGCGTACCGGCGATCGGTTCGCGCTGGTGTTCAACCAAGTAATGCTCGACGGCGAGAAAGTGCAGGATGGCGACATCCTGGCCGCCGAATTCGTCAACAAGGGCAAAGTGCTGCGCGCCGTGCGTTATACCGCTCCGGACGGACGGGTCTCGGTTTACAAACCCGACGGCGGCAGTATGCGCAAAGCGTTTACCCGTAACCCCCTGCCGATTACCCGCGTAACGTCACGCTTTAACCCCAATCGCCTGCATCCCATTTTCAAGACGGTACGACCGCACCGCGGGGTCGATTATGGCGCCGCCTCGGGCACGCCGGTACAGGTGACTGGGGACGGTCGGGTTGCGTTTGCCGGACGCCAGGGTGGCTATGGCAACGTGGTCATCATCGATCACGGCCGGGGCTACCGCACCCTTTATGGGCACCTCAGTCGTTTTGCCGCCAAGCTGCGCGTTGGCACTCAAGTCAGTCAGGGCGACACCATTGCTTACGTTGGGGCAACGGGTTGGGCCACGGGCCCACATTTACACTATGAATTCCAGGTCAACAACCAGCACAAAGACCCTTTGACGGTCGCTCTGCCCAACGCGGGGCCATTGCCAAGTGCCTACCGGCGCCACTTTGCAGCCCAAACATCGGCATGGGTTACGGCTCTTGACGCGGTAACGGCAAGTCAGGTGGCCGAATCGGAGTCATCCCTAAGGCCGTGATCAAGCCAGTGCGGCCCACGTTATTCGTCGGCCTCATGAGTGGTACCAGCCAGGACGCCGTTGACGCCGTTTTGGCTGAGTTCCCGATCAGCGGCGAAGGCCCGCCACGGCTCATTGCGAGTGACAGCACCCCCCTGCCACCCCAGCTGCGGGCTCGGCTCGACGCCTTGCAGGAACCCGGCGGTGGTGACCTCGACAACGCGTTACAACTTCATCACGAACTCGGGCTGCGATTCGCTGACAGCGCACTGAGTCTGCTTGCCAGCGCGCACGCCGAGCCGCGCTCGGTGCGTGCTATAGGCAGCCATGGCCAAACCGTGCGGCACCGGCCGGCTGGCCCAGGACCTCATAGCCTCCAACTGGGCGATGCGGCGCTGATTGCAGCCCGCACGGGCATTGCCACGGTGGCTGATTTTCGCAGCGGCGACATTGCCGCCGGTGGACAGGGCGCCCCGCTGGCACCCCTGTTCCATCAGGCTGCGTTCGGCAATTCAGGCTGCCAGCGCGCGATACTCAACCTCGGCGGGATGGCGAACGTAACCTTTTTGGGTGCCGGCAACGCCGGGCCATCGGGCTGGGATACAGGGCCCGGCAATGTCTTGCTAGACGCCTGGGCGGCGCGCCATCTGGGCCAGCCCTACGATGCGGACGGGGCATTTGCAGCGTCCGGGAGAGTCCATAACAGCCTGCTTGCCGCGTTGCTCGACCACCCGTTTGTCAGCCGACAACCGCCAAAAAGCACCGGGCGTGAGGACTTCAACGCGCAGTGGCTGGAGCGATTTCTGGATCGGTTTGGCGCCATCGAACCGGCGGATGTGCAAGCCACGCTCGCGGAATTCACAGCAGCCTGTATTGCCACGGCCTTCGTCAACCGTACCAATACCGAAGAACTACTGATCTGCGGTGGCGGTACGCGAAATCGCGATTTGCTCAAGCGCATCGACCGTCACTTGCCAGGGCTTGCAGTCGACACGACCGCCAAGGCCGGCGTTGACCCGCAGTGGGTGGAAGCGCTGGCGTTCGCGTGGCTCGCGCGCCAACGCATAGCTGAGCGAGCACTGGACACCCAAAGAGTTACCGGTGCCCGGCAGCCGGTGATCCTCGGTTGCGTTTACCTACCGTGAAGGCGCTTCGAGAAACCGGCCACGCCTGAACCACCGGACTAAACGCTGAAGGAAGACCCGCAGCCGCAGGTGGTCGTCGCTTGGGGATTGCGAATGACGAACTGAGCGCCCTGGAAGTCCTCGCGGTAATCAATTTCCGCGCCCTCCATGTACTGCAGGCTCAATGGGTCGATCAACAAGGTGACGCCGTCGGTTGCCACCGCACAGTCATCGTCATCCACCTTCTCGTCGAACGTGAAGCCGTACTGAAATCCTGAGCATCCACCACCGCTGATAAACACCCTCAGCTTGAGGTTGGGATTACGCTCTTCGGCTATCAGTTCACCCACCCGGCGCGCGGCACTTGGACTGAAAAGCACAGGTTCTTGTTGCTGCATCGGAGACTCCGGAACTCGTTGCGCGATGGATATGTCCACGCACATTTTGGACCATCTTAGGGTAGCGCAGTTGCTTACTACAAGGGATCACTGTTAGCGAGCAGCTCCTGCCAGCCGAATTCAGTCGCCAGTGGCACCTGTCCGATGGGCGCGATCACCACTCGAAGACCCCGTGGCTGATACCCTTCCGGCACCTTGAAAGCGCCCGCAAGGGTCTGCAGTTGCTGCGCGACTAGCGGCAAGTCGGCGACACGCTGATTGCTTGGTTCATCCTGTGACCCACCCAGCAGCCACAGCTCGACACGCCCGGTGAGTTTGGTTTTCATGGCCGGATGAGCGCCGCGGGCCAGGAGCAAGCTGTAACCGAACCGCACGCCGTCGGCTTGCCGGGTCAGCGTCAGATCGGCAATCCCGAACTCCACTGCCCGGCCATCCGGGAGCAGCACGCCGCGCAACAGGCCCAGGCGCTTTCTAAGCTCGGCGTTTCGCGCCGTAAGCACTGCCACCGTTTCCCTCAGGCTTATCTGAGCCTGGCGGTCAATGGCCTGCAACTGACGCAGCTGGGCGTTTTCCCGTAGCAAGGCGCGACCGGCATCGGCATCGGGCACAGAGGGTGGACCACCCAACGATGGCTGCCGAACCAATAGCCAGCCTGCTCCCAGACCCACCAGGGCGCCAATCAACACGCCGGCGATCAGGTGGCGCCAAGTGCGGCCAAGCCGCCAGAGCGGCTGGGCGGGTAATTTCAAGGCGCGACGGCCGGCTGCTTCAACCCAAGCGTTTCGTCCAGGCCGAACATGATGTTCATGTTCTGCACCGCCTGGCCCGCAGCCCCCTTGACCAGGTTGTCGATCACCGACAGTACGATCACGCGGGTGCCGGCCACATGCACCGCTACTGCGCAGTCGTTGCCGGCACGTACCTCGGCGGTCTGTGGGTGTCCGCCGGGTGACAGCACGCGCACGAACGGCTCGTTCCGATAGCGGGCTTGGTACAGCGCCTGCAGGTCGGCGCTGGCGTGCAGCCGGGCATAGAGCGTGGCGTGAATGCCGCGGTTCATCGGCACCAGATGTGGCACAAAGGTCAGATCAAGCCCGGCCACAGAAGCTGCCGTGCCCAGGGTTTGCGCAATCTCCGGCTGATGCCGATGGGCAAATACGTTGTAGGCCTTGAAGTTCTCGTTAGCCTCGCAAAATGACAAGTCGCCTCGCGCCTGGCGTCCGGCACCACTGACCCCGGATTTGCAGTCGGCCACCAGCTCCGCCACATCGACCAGGCCGGCTTCGATCAGGGGCAGGAATCCCAGCGTCACGGCAGTGGGATAACAGCCTGGATTGGCAATCAGGCGGGCTGCCGCGATACGCTCACGGTTCAGCTCCGGCAGGCCATAAACGGCTTCGTCAAGATATTCCTCACAGGCGTGGGGCATTCCGTACCAATGCTGCCACAAGGCCGGATCGCGCAGCCGAAAATCGGCAGCGAGATCGATCACTCGCGCGCCGGCCTCTAGCAGCGCGGGCACTTGCTGCATGGCGACACCGTTAGGCGTGGCGAAGAACACCACGTCACAGGCGACAAGCGCAGCCACGTCAACATCGCAGAAAGCCAGGTCCAGCCGCCCGGCCAGGCTTGGAAACAGCCCGCTGACAGGCTTGCCGGCTTCACCGCGCGAGGTAATGACCGCCAGCTCAACCTGCGGATGCTGCACAAGAATGCGCAGCAGCTCGACGCCGGTGTATCCGGTACCGCCGACAATTGCCACTTTGACCATGACCGATCTCCCGTCTTTGCCCGCCCTGGCAAAGTTAGTCTGAACCCACGCTGGACAACAAAAAAGCCCGACGTGGCGACCAAGCCGGGCTTTCCCGTTAATAAACGTTGGCTGGGGGACTAGGATTCGAACCTAGATTGACGGAGTCAGAGTCCGCTGTCCTACCGTTGGACGATCCCCCATCCGAGACCGGCGGCAGGGCTTAGCGCTTGGAGAACTGCGGCGCGCGACGCGCCTTGTGCAGACCCACTTTCTTGCGCTCCACCTCGCGGGCGTCACGGGTCACGAAACCCGCCTTGCGTAGTTCCGGGCGGAAGGTTTCGTCGAACTCGATCAGCGCCCGCGTGATGCCATGACGGATGGCACCGGCCTGGCCACTCGGCCCGCCTCCCTGGACGGTGATACGCAGGTCGAAGCTGTCCGGCCGGCCGAGCAGTTCCAGCGGCTGGCGCACCAGCATGCGGGATGTCTCGCGACCGAAGTAGTCCTCCAGGCTCCGCCCATTGATGCTGATACTGCCCTTACCCAAGCGCAGGATGACGCGCGCTGAAGCCGATTTGCGACGACCTACGGAGATATTGCTTTGCACTGCTGCCATGATCAGGTCCGAACTTGCGGGAATCAGATGTCCAGCGCTTGCGGCTGCTGGGCGACATGAGGATGCTCGGTGCCGGCGTACACCTTGAGCTTGCGGAACATGGCGCGACCGAGAGGATTCTTGGGCAACATGCCTTTGACCGCCTCCTCCAGCACCAGCGTTGGTCGCCGCACGATGCGATCGGCGAAGGTTTCGGTCCGCAGACCGCCGATGTAACCGGTGTGATGGTGATACAGCTTGTCCGTTTGCTTGCGACCGGTCACGCAGACCTTCTCGGCATTGACCACGACGATGTAATCGCCAGTATCCATGTGCGGGGTGTAGATCGGCTTGTGCTTGCCGCGCAAACGACGGGCAATCTCGGTCGCCAAACGTCCGAGCGTTTTGCCATCGGCATCGACGAGATACCAATCCTGCTGGATGGTGCTTGGTGTAGCGCTTACTGTCTTCATGCCGAATTCGCAATTAGCCCGCAAAAAGGGCGTGCATCCTATTTTGCGACGCCCAAACTGTCAAGGTGAAGTGCGGCGGCCACCGTCAAATAGCGGGCTCCAGAAGCCGCTGGCGGCTTCGCGCAGCGGCGTCAGCCGACCGTGAAAAAAATGGTCGGCGTCATCAATTACCGTCACGGGCGCCGTCGGGCCAGCGACGACGGCAAGCCAGCGCCGCGCCTGGTCAAGGCTGATCAACTGATCGCGGCTGCCGTGGACAACATGCCACGGCAGCGCCGGCGCCGCGCATTCGTCCAGGTAGCCCATCCCCGCGGGGGGAGCCACCAGCAGCAGGCTGGCCGCATCGGCAGCGCGGTGGCCTCGCAAGGCCACCGCCGCGCCGAACGAGAAACCGGCAAGGTGTATCGCCTGCTCGGGGTAGGCGGCGCGGGCGTAGGCAACAACCGCCAGCAGATCCTGGGTTTCGCCCACTGCGTCGGCAAACTGGCCAACGCTCTGACCAACGCCCCGCAAATTGAAGCGCAGCGCTCGCGCGCCCAGGTCCAGCGCCGCCCGCGCCAGGGTATAGACCACTTTGTTGTCGAGCGTCCCACCAAACTGGGGATGCGGGTGGCAGATCACGCACAACGGCCCGTCTGGGGTTGGCGGCTGCTCGACCAGTACCTCAAGGGCACCCGCTGGGCCGTCGATCAAAATGCGTTGTTTTTGCGGACTGCCGATCATGCCGTTCGAGCCAAGGTACAAGTCAGGCGGCAGTATAGACTTGGGATTCTCCCTCCCTGGCGGAGCTGCCCATGCCCACCGTGCGTTTCACTCCTGCCGATCGCCTGCTGCTGGCGCTGGACCGTGTGCTGCGCCTGGCGCCACCGCCCGGGCGCACAGCGGCCACCGATCCGTGCGCCGAGCTGCCGGAAACCAGCGAGCTGAGCCCCGCCGAACGACAACACGCGGCGGCGCTGATGCGCGTCAATCACGCCGGCGAGCTGGCGGCGCAGGGCTTGTATCTGGGGCAGTCCCTGGGTGCGCGCTCACCGCTCGTGCTAGCACAATTGCAGGCTGCCAGCGCCGAGGAGGCGGATCACATCGACTGGTGCCGCGCCCGCTTACAGGCACTGGGCAGCCGGCGCAGCGTGCTCGATCCGGTCTGGTTTGGTGGCGCATTGGTGATCGGCGTGGTGGCTGGCACCGCCGGCGACGACTGGAGCATGGGCTTTGTGGCAGAAACCGAACGCCAGGTACAGGCGCATCTGGACGACCATCTTGGGCGTTTACCGAGCGCCGACCGACGCAGCCGCGCCGTGCTTGAGCAGATGCGCCGTGACGAGATTCGCCACGGTGAAGACGCCCGGCGTGCCGGGGGCCGCGAACTGCCGGCGCCGCTACGCAGCCTGATGCGCCTGGCATCCAAGCTGATGACCCGTACCGCCTACCGGCTATAGCGCCGTCGGCGCCCGAATCACTTCATGTTGGTCGCGTAGAAGATTTCCTGGATCTCCCGCTCCAGGCGCGTTGCAGTAGCGGCCTGCTCTTGCGCTGACAGGTCGGCATCATTGACACCGAACAGGTAGTTTGCGAGGTCGAAATTACGTACCCGTAGCTTGGTGTGAAAAATATTTTCCGGGTAGACGTTGACGTCCACCGCCTGGAAACGGGCCAGCGTCGAGGCGTCGATGTAGTTTTGAATCGAGTGAATCGTGTGGTCGATGTAATGCTTGTGCCCGCGCACGTCGCGGGTGAAGCCGCGCACCCGGTAATCCAGGATCACGATGTCCGACTCGAAGCTGTGGATCAGGAAATTGAGCGCCCGCAGCGGCGAGATATGGCCACACGTGGACACGTCGATGTCGGCCCGAAACGTGCTGATGCCGTTGTCCGGGTGTTGCTCGGGATAGGTATGTACAGTGACATGGCTCTTGTCCAGGTGTCCCACCACCGCATCCGGTTTGGGTCCGGGCATCTCGGCAGTGGAATTACCCGCCTTGCCCTGGCCACCTTCGGAGATCAGCATGGTGACGCTGGCCCCTTGCGGGTCGTAATCCTGGCGCGCGATGTTCAGAATTTCGGCGCCGATGATGTCGGCCACCTCGCTCAGGATGCGAGTCAGGCGCTCGGCGTTGTAGGTCTCGTCGATGTAGTCGATGTACTGCTGCTGAGCCTCACGCGTCAGTGCGTAGGAAATATCGTAAATATTGAAGCTCAGCGTCTTGGTCAGGTTGTTGAAACCGTGCAGCGTGAGCTTGTCGTCCAGATCGGCCATGGCAATTACCGCAGCGGGCGCAGCGCGCCGGCCAAGGGAGGGTGGAAGATGATTTGTACCCGGTTGCCGGCCGGGTCCAGGCAGTAAAAGCTACGCGCACCATCTCGATGGGTACGCGGCACGGCGGCAATGGGGGCGCCATTGTCGCGCATAAAGACGTGCCACGGGTCAACGTCCTCGATGCGTCGCAGTAAAAAGCCGATATGGTCCAGCACCGCGCCGCCTGGCGCAGGACCAGGCGCCCGGTGTAGCGCCAGATTATCCTGGCCAGAACTCAGATAGACGTTGTCTTCGTCCGGCCGCCACTCCACATGCAGGCCGAGCAAGTCCACATAGAAGCGCTCACACGCTTCCAGATCCTGAACGAACAGCGCCACATGGCGCAGGCCAGCGTGAGCCGGTGGGCGTTGCCGCATGGCGTCTATCCTTCGCTGAAAAACAGCTCGTGCAGGCGCGCGCCCGGATCGGTGGCACGCATGAACGCCTCACCGACCAGAAACGCATGCACACCGGCTTCACGAATCAAGGCCACGTCGTCATGCTGCCGGATACCGCTCTCGGCTACCAGCACGCAATCAGGCGGTGCAAGGCGTGCCAGACGCACCGTCGTGTCCAGATGCGTCTGGAAAGTATGCAAATCCCGATTATTGACGCCCAGCAGTCCTGGCGTCAGCGCGACCGCGCGCTCCAGTTCGTACTCGTCGTGCACTTCGATCAGCGCTTCGAGCCCCAGTTCCGCTGCCAAGACCGCCAGATCGCGCATGAGTACGTCGTCGAGTGCTGCCACGATCAGCAAAATACAGTCGGCACCCGCGGCCCGGGCCTCGTACAACTGGTACGGATCGAGCACAAAATCCTTGCGCAGCAGCGGTAATCCGACCGCCTCCCGCACCGCGCGAAGATCATCCAGGCTGCCCTTGAAAAATGGCGCGTCGGTGAGCACCGACAGGCAGGCCGCCCCGCCCGTCAGGTAACTGCGGGCGATCGCCGGCGGGTCGAAGTCGGCCCTCAGCACGCCCTTGCTCGGCGAGGCTTGTTTTATTTCGGCAATCACCGCCGCTTGGCCGCCGTCAATCCGGGCTGCCAGCGCAGCCGCAAAGCCGCGTACGGGTAGCATCGCTTCGGCGTCGCGCCGTAACGCCGCCAATGACTTCAGGCGGCGGGCATTCGCCACCTCATCGGCCTTGGCCGCGAGGATTTTTTTAAGAACATCCGGCGTGGTCATGCCGACCCCAGGCGCTGCGTCAGTTCCGCCAGCGCGGTAACCCGCGTCAATGGGGCGCCACTGGCCAAGACCTCCCCGGCACGCGCAACGCCGGCTGCCAGCGTTGGCGCCAAACCGGC